>CABQAA010000001.1 GCA_902461995.1 uncultured Oscillospiraceae bacterium
CCGCACGATTGTGCGGGCGGGGGTTCCTTGTTTTGGAGGGATTGACCCAAACGGCGGCATCCGGAGATATGAAAAAAGGCGGGGAACCGCATTCGGGCTTCCTGCATATGCTGTTACGGTGAAGACGTTGACACGAAAAGTCATCAAAAATGCAGGTGTTTTTATCCGGGGGCCCCTTGAAAAAAGCCCGAACCGGCTGTATGTGAAAATTGTTGTTCGGGAAAGGAGAAGATGCGATTGGCTTTTTCCGACTTGGAGATTCTGGCACGAATCCTTGAATGTGAAGCGGGAGGTGAAGGCGAAAACGGTATGAAAGCCGTGGCTTGTGTCGTCATGAATCGGGTAAACATTACATACGGGGAGTACGGACGGCTGGAGCCGACGATCCGGGCAACCGTCTATCAGACCGGGCAGTTCGACTGTGTGCGCGAAACCATCGGCGGCCGTTACAACATGCAGAACATATACAATATGCGTCCAGAACAGATTCATTACGACATTGCCAATTGGGCCATTGCCGGAAACCGTCTGACCAACCTGGGCTTCGCTCTTTGGTATTTTAATCCGTTTTCCCCTACCTGCCGGGAGTTTTTCCCTTCCAATGTCGGCCGCTTCGTGATCCGCATCGGGGATCACTGCTTTTATAATCCGACCGACGCATATGCGGAAACATAACAGAGGAGGCCGCTCACCCCATACTACCAAAAAGGAAAGGTGTTACTTATGGATCAAATGCCGCAAAACCGATCCGGTGTGAGAAATGTGATGTGCCGGGATGCCATGGGACGGAATCCGGTGAATCCCCCGCCCCCCGAGTTTACAACGCCGCCGCCGCTTGACTTCAATTCGGAAGAAATGCGCGGATCCATGCAAAAAATTCTGTCTGAAAACACAGGCGAATATGTGGTTATCGAGTTCTTGATCGGCACCGAACGGATCATGCGAAAACAAGGCATTTTGTATTTTGTCGGCACCAGCTACGTCACCTTGTTTGACGATGAGTTCAACAATTTTATTGTCTGCGATATATTCTCGATCAAATTTGTGTATTTCTATTATCCCGGCCAACGGCCCAACCGGAATTACAATATCCTGAATGGCAACATCAATGGCGGCCAACGATAGGAAATAGAGCTGGGAAAAGGCCGTCCGCATTTGGCGGGCGGCCTCTTTGCCTGTCCCGTGTCAGCCTTTGCGTCATTTTTCCAATGTCTCGTCATCCGTTCTTAGCCGGATCTTCCGGGAGATTATGCGGGGATTTTCTTTTAAGGTGAGGTGCGGAATAGGCAGAGCCCTTCGTTCTTGAACGTTCAGCAGGAAGGCCTTTGAACTTTTTTTGCTCGTCCCCTTGACATTTGGAGACGAAATGTCTATAATTTAGGCGTTGTCCCTTAAATGCGCTCGTAGCTCAGCTGGATAGAGTGTCTGACTACGAATCAGAAGGTCAGGGGTTCGAATCCCTTCGGGCGCGCCAGCCGAAAGAGGCCGATTGCTTTATAGCAATCGGCCTCTTTCGGTTTATGGGATGTGCACATGAGCATAATCTCTAATTTACAATTTGATACGGGTACGGGCGAAAAGCCCGTACCCGTTTGTTTCCTGTTTTGATTCTCGATCCGGGCGCGCTGTGCTGCTGTAACGCCGGAAAGCGATTGCCGGATCCGATGCGCCTTTGCATCCCGCCAGTTGATATTCGCGGCTGTATCCATCCGACCGACGGGTACCGTATTATGGTCACGTCTCTCACGGAGCGTTTTGCGCGGATAGCTTCCAGGCATTTATAGTACGCGCACATCGCATCGGCGGCGCTTCCGTACAACACGGCATGGGAATCCGTTCGGACGCCAGGCCCCGACTCGCTGGCAATCGTCCGCCTGGCGGTCGACATCTTTTTATTTATACGGTATACTAGAAAATATGGAACCAAAAATTTTTTTATAATCGAGCGCAATAAAACCAGCAGCTTCTGCGTTATCTGATTGAAAGGGGTGAATCCATGGGCGTGCGGAACGAGGTTTCGGCGGAAACGACGATCGATGGCCATCGGGACAGGGCGCTGGACCAGTGTCTGGCAGACATGGCGGAGGGGCGCCCCTCCGCTCTGGAAAGTCTGTACCGTCTGACCAGTGCGTCGGTCTATGGATATGCTCTGTCCGTTTTGAAAAACCGGCAGGATGCAGAGGATGTGCTGCACGATTGTTATGTGCGCCTCTATCAGGCGGCGGGGAGCTATCGTTCCTGCGGCAAGCCGATGGCGTGGATCATCACTGTCGCCCGGAATCTGTGCCTGCTGAAACTGCGGGGTCGCGGCAAAACGGAGGATTTGTCCGAAGAGAAATGGGAGGATACCGCCGGTCCACAGGTGGATGGCGATGCGGATGACCGTCTGCTTCTCACGCAGTGTATGACGCGGCTTTCAGACGAAGAGAGGCAGATCGTCGTTCTTCATGCGGCGGCGGGATTCCGTCACCGGGAAATCGCCGACATGCTTGATCTGCCGCTTCCGACGGTCCTTTCCAAGTACCATCGGGCGCTCAAAAAACTCAGAACCTTTTTGGAGAAGGGAGACGGATGATGAAACAGAACCGAAAAATAGAAGCGGATATCCGGCGAGCCTTCTGCGGCGGAGTGCCGGACGTGCTGGACGGCATTCTTGCAGACTGTGATCAGGAGAAAGGATCCGTGATTGTGATGGAGAAAAAGAGAACAAATCCCTGGCTTGTACGGGCGGCGGGGATCGCGGCGGCGCTGCTGCTTTGTACAGGCGTGGGTATCGGATACCATTTGTACAGCACCCGTTACGCCGTCGCGTCGACGGTATCCCTCGATGTCAACCCCAGCATTGAGATCCGGGTCAATGAAAAAGAGCGGGTGCTGTCCGTTGATCCCAAAAACGAAGACGGCCGGATGGTCGTCGGAAATATGGATTTTTCCGGAAGTTCACTGGATGTTACCGTCAACGCCCTGATTGGATCCATGTTGCGCAGTGGATATTTGAGTGAAATGTCCAATTCCATCCTGATCAGTGTGGACAGTTCCAATGCGGCCAGGGGTGTTGCGCTCAAGGAAAAACTGGCCGGTGAAGTCAGTGGGTTGATGCAGACGGATTCTTTCAGCGGGGCGGTGCTGAGCCAAACAGTGACGGCCGATACGGCCTTGCAGAAACTGGCGGATGAACATGGCATTTCGCTCGGCAAAGCGCGTTTGATCGAGGAGATCCGGGCACTGAATCCCGCGTATACCTTTGACATGCTGGCAAAGCTGACGATCAATGAACTGAATCTGCTGCGGGCGTCGGGAAATCAGACGCTTGAGAACGTCGAGGCAACGGGAACGGCCAGCGACAAGGCCTACATCGGAGCGGATAAAGCCACCTCCATCGCGCTTGCCCATGCCAATGTGGCGGCCGCGGACGCGAAGATTACCGAAGCGAAGCTCGATACCGAAGACGGCGCGATGGTGTATGAAATCGAATTCAAGGCAAACGGACTGGAATATGAATACGACATCCATGCCGTGAGCGGCGAGGTTGTCAAGTTCGAGAAAGAGCGGGACGACGAGCCGTCAGATGACAACGAGGACCATCCCTCCGGTCCTGTCATTGGAGAAGCCAAGGCCAAAGAGGCGGCGCTTGCCCATGCCGGGGTGGCGGCGTCGGAACTTCGGGACTACAAGATCGAACTGGATACCGATGACGGTGTAGAAGTGTACGATATCGAGTTCAAAGCGGGCGGCTATGAGTATGATTACGAGATTCAGGCGGCCGACGGCAAGGTCCTGAAGGCGGACAGAGAACCGGATGACGACAATGACCATTCCGGCGGCCAGGGTTCCGAGCCTTCCTCCGTCATCGGGAAAGACAAAGCCAAAGAGGCGGCGCTTGCCCATGCCGGGGTGGCGGCGTCGGAACTCCGGGACTACAAGATCGAACTGGATACCGATAACGGCGTGCAGGTGTACGATATCGAGTTCAAAGCGGGCGGCTATGAATACGATTACGAGATTCAGGCCGCAACCGGTAAAATCGTCAAGTCGGATAAAAAGCCTGATAATTGAGCGGACGGCCCCGTTTATGTATGCGGTTGTTATAACCCGAAAATCGGATAAAAAGGGGAAACGGTGTGACTTCGGTCGCGCCGTTTCCCCTTTTTATCCGATTCCAAACGAGCAGAAAGCCGGTTGTTTTTGCGTCGGATCCTGCCGAAAACCGCATGGCACTGCAAAAAACATAACCCCGGTGTCCAAGTATGCCACTTTGTGTCTTAACGAGGCTTTTTATCAGAAGGGACGTCCAATATCTGGAATTGCCGGACAGATTATGCTATACTGCAAAATGGCCAAGGGAACAGGGATGACAGCCTGTTATCCAAAACATGGGAAAGGGCGAGGAGAATGCTGAAGATTGAAGATCATGAAAAAATCGTGTTCACGGGGGACTCGATTACCGACGCGGGACGGGGGCGGCCGGTAGGAGAAGGGCTGTGGGACGGTGTCGGCAACGGCTATGTCCGGAGCATCGAAACGCTGCTCAACGTGTGCTATCCCGAAAGGCTCATCCATATCGCGAATACGGGCGTCAGCGGGAACACCAGCCGGGATCTGAAACAGCGGTGGGAAAACGAGGTGCTGGCGCTGAAGCCGGACTGGGTGGTGTGCTGCATCGGAGTGAACGACGTGTGGAGGCAGTTCGATTCTCCGAGCGTCTTTACGCAGCATGTGGGACCGGAGGAATACCGCCGGAACCTGGAGGAGATCACGGAGCAGACCCAGCCCTGCGTGAAGGGTCTGATTATGATGACGCCCTACTATATGGAACCCTGCCGGGAGGACGCGATGCGCCGCCGGATGGATGAGTACGGAGGGATCATGAAGGAAGTCTGTGCGGAACGGCATCTGCCCTGCATCGACCTGCAGGCGGAATTTGACGCCTATCTGCAATACCGGCATTCCTCCTATGTGATGTGGGACCGGGTGCATCCGGGCTGGACGGGCAGCCTGATCATTGCCCGCGCCTTTCTTAAAGAGGTTGGTTTTGACCGTCCGGTCATCTGAAAAGTTACTCATCCATAAAAAATCCATTCCAATTCGACTTTATTTTTCCAGTTGATGAGTTTGTATATTTAAACGAACCGGATTCCTTGTTGGCAGCACGATCAGAGGACCATGTGAAATCGGCAGAGGGGACGATGGAAATGATTGTTTTGATTACGGGGGCTTCTCATACGGGAAAGACCCTGTTGGCACAGAGGCTATTAGAAAAATATGGTTATCCTTATCTGTCGATTGACCATTTGAAGATGGGCCTCATTCGGAGCGGAAACACCAACTTGACACCGGAAGATGATGAGTCTCTGACTGTTTATCTTTGGCCGATTGTCCGGGAAATTATCAAAACAGCAATCGAAAATGCTCAAAATCTGATCATTGAAGGGTGTTACATCCCATTTGATTGGAAGAAGGATTTTGAACCTGCCTATCTGAAAGACATTCACTATATTTGTCTTGTTATGACAGACGAATATATCCGGACCCACTTTCAGGACCTTAAAAATCACGCACATGTCATGGAGGACAGAGGGGACGACTCATGGTACACCATGGAGTTGGCGCTTCAAGAAAACTCCGAAACATTCCGTATGTGCAGAAAATATGGGCATCCCTGCATTTTAATAGAGAAGGACTACGATGTGCCAGTTGAATTAAACCAGGGGCAATAACATCCGGCCAAAAGCTGTAACGATTCGATCCGGTTTTCTTTTATGGAGTCCCTCATGAATTCATTTGCAACTCCTTCTGGAACGCAAAAGGGAATGGCGAGAATAACAAAAGCGGGTAAAATCCAACGATTTTACCCGCTTTTCCTTATTTTGATACGCGATTCAGCGGATCATTTGTCCGCCGGAGCGTATTTTGCCACGATGGCGTTCATTTCGTCCATCTTCTGTTCCATATCCGCGACCATTTTGAACTGGGTACGGCAGCGGTCGAGATTGTGCCCTTCCCGGTGGATCTTGAAATAGGTGTCGCCGGCGATGTGGTCAGCGAGAAACCGCATGCCGCATTCGAGGGTCATCATCTTGGCCGCGAAAGGCAGCAACTCGATTTCGCGTTTCGTGAGCATATCGCCGCACTCCTCGAGGAATCCTTTTGTGTATTCCTCAAACAGGCCGAGGTCGCAGACGACCTTGGAGAGATCCGTCTCGTCCTCGGCAGCGGGATTGGCGCCGAAACGGATGCTGTCCCCGAAATCGTAGAGGGAGAGACCCGGCATGACGGTATCGAGGTCAATGACCGCGACCGGGCGGCCGGTGACGTCGTCGAGCATGACGTTGTTGAGCTTGGTGTCGTTGTGGGTCACCCGAAGGGGCAGTTCCCCTTTGGCGAGCAGGTCGACGAGCACATGGGTATCGGCCTCTCTGGCCCGGGCAAAGGCGATTTCCGGCGCCACATCGGCGGCCCGGCCCGAGGCGTTTTCCGCCACGGCTTTTTCGAAGTTTTTGTAACGGTCAGCCGTGTCGTGGAAATGCGGGATGACCTCATGCAGGGTTTCAGCGGGATAATCCGCCAGCAGACGCTGGAATTTTCCGAAAGCACAGGCGGAATAATAGAAATGTTCCGGCTTGCCGACGGTCTGGAAGGTCACGGCGTTTTCGATGAAGACGAAACTGCGCCAGAACTGGCCTTCCTCGTCCTGCAGATACATGGCGCCCTCTTTTGTGGGGACAAGCTGGAGGCATTCCCGATCGGGATCGCCGCCCCCGGCGAGCACCCGGTCCCGCAGGAAGGCGGTGACATGGATCATATTGTCCATGAGTTCGGGCACGTTGGCAAACACATTTTTGTTTACCCGTTGGAGGATATAGCGCCGCTGGGGCTTCCCTTCGCGGAGGCAGCAGACGCAGTAGGTGTCGTTGATATGGCCGCAACCGTAGGGTTTGGCGTCCACGGGCTCCCCTTCCAGGGCAAAGCGTTTCGATATGGTCAAAGCGTCACAGCTCATTGGTTTTTCATCCTTTCCTGGGATTACAGCTTCTCGGGATAGATCCCGTTCTCGATCATGCGGGAGATGGCGTCGATCACCATCTGACGGTCGGCGGCATAGGTCATGCCGTACCATTTGTCCGTGGAATGCAGGACCTGCACGTCCGCCTCGCCTTTTTCCACCATTTCATCGACCGCGAAGGGGAGGAAAAACTCGGATTTGAGTTCCTGACCGGCCTTGTCGAGGAAGGCACGGAACTTGTCAGTGAATTTGTCCAGGGATCCCGTCGGGAAGGCCCAGCAGTTCATCGAGACCGGGCATCCCTCGGGCAGTGCCGTCCAGGTCTCGCCGCCGTCTTCGGAGAACATGGCGCGGCCGTCCCGCCATTCGATCCGGGTGCGCTCCACCAGCCCGGACAGCTTGCCGGATGCATCCACCGTGCAGATGCCGCGGGAAACACTGCCGTTTTCGGTCAAGGTGTTTTCCAAAGTGAAGGCCGCCATGGCGATATGGAGTTTTCCGTCCTCCGGCTGAGGCCGGCTGAGGAAGTCTGCGAGCAGGCGGTAGCAGGACGGGCCGTAGAAATCGTCCGCGTTGATGACCATGAAGGGGCCGTCCACTACACCCTGGCAGCAGAGGACCGCGTGGCCGGTTCCCCAGGGTTTGGCACGTCCCTCGGGGACGGTATAGCCGTCCGGCAGCCGGTCGAGCTCCTGATACACATAGTCGACCGGAATCTTGGCCTCGGTGCGGCGGCCGATTTTCTCCTTGAATTCGGCTTCGATTTCATGCTTGATTACAAACACAATTTTACCGAATCCGGCGGTGATCGCGTCGTGAATCGAGTAATCGATGATCATTTCGCCGCCGGGGCCGACGGGGGTAAGCTGTTTGAGTCCGCCGAAGCGGCTACCCATGCCGGCGGCCAGAATGACCAGTGTCGGTTTTTGATGCATCATGACTCCCTGCCTTTCTGATGTCGTGCGGCTGTGTACGGCCGCTTTAAGGTTGATCCGTATGATACGCTGTGATTGTAGTGTACTCGATCCGGCGGCGAATAACCATATCCTTTTCGCCCAAACTTGTATAAATTCCGCCGGATGCAACGTCTATCCATTGCAATGGGACATTTTTTTCGTATAATAAAAACCAGATAACCCGAACTATTATATACTAGGAGGATGCAATATGGCAATACTGATTACGGGCGGATGCGGTTATATCGGCAGCCACACCTGCATTGAGCTGATCAAGGCGGGCTGTGATATCGTGGTGCTCGACAACTATTACAACTCGAAACCCGAGGCGCTCCGCCGCACCAGAGAACTGGCGGGCCGGGACTTCCCGTTCTATGAATGCGACATTCGCGACCGGGACGGCCTGCGCAAAATTTTTGCGGCGCACAAAATCGACGCGGTCGTGCATTTCGCGGGACTCAAGGCGGTGGGCGAATCGGTCCACAAGCCCCTCGAGTACTATGAAAACAACGTCGGCGGCACGGTGACGCTCTGCCAGGTCATGGCCGAGGCCGGCTGCAAGAGGATGGTGTTCAGTTCCTCCGCGACGGTGTACGGGATGAATAACCCCTCCCCGCTCAAAGAGGATATGCCGACCGGTTCAGTTACCAATCCCTACGGCCGCACCAAGTTCATGATCGAGGGTATCCTCGAGGATCTCTGTGTCTCGGATCCGGAATGGTCGGCGGTGCTGCTGCGGTACTTCAATCCCATCGGCGCACATGAGAGCGGACGTATCGGCGAAGATCCGAACGGCATTCCGAACAATCTGATGCCCTATATCTCCCAGGTTGCCATCGGGAAGCTCAAGCAGTTGTCGGTCTTCGGCGACGACTACGACACCCATGACGGTACCGGCGTGCGGGATTACATCCATGTGGTGGATCTGGCCGTGGGCCACGTTAAGGCGGTCGATTACGCCATGAAGCATCAGGGGGCCGAAGCGATCAACCTCGGCACTGGCACCGGTTACAGTGTGCTCGACCTGGTGAATGCATTTGAACGGGAAAATCAGGTGAAAGTCCCCTATGTCATCGCTCCCCGCCGGGCCGGCGATATCGCCACCTGCTATTCCGATCCGTCCAAGGCGGAACGGCTCCTTGGCTGGAAGGCCGTCCACGATGTCGGTGACATGGTGCGGGATTCCTGGCGCTGGCAGTCCCAGAACCCCAAAGGTTTTGATGACTGACCGGAAGCGGATACAAAACGGCGCGGTCCGATAGGGCCGCGCCGTTTTTCCAACTTTGTTGATCCAGACGCCAACAATTCACTTTTTCACGGTACTACTATAGCAGACCGATCAAATGGACGGGGAGGTGACAAGGTGGACTCAAAGGAGGACCTGATCCGGCGGTATGCCAAAAAGATCTATGGCTTTGCCTATTCCAAGACACACCATACGCAGGACGCCGAGGACCTGGCCCAGGAGATTCTGGCGGCTTTGTGCGCCGCCGCCGCGGCTCCGGACATCGCCTATATGGACGCTTATATATACCGGGTGTGCTGCTATACCTGGTCCAAGTTTCTGCGGCGGAACAAACCCCATTGGGAAGCGCGGAACAACGAGACCGCGTTCGAGGTCCTGCCCGCCGGCGAGACTGTCGAAAACGAGCTGGCCGAGCAGGAGCTGTATGAGGCGCTCCGGCGGGAGGTGATGTATCTGAGCCGGACCAGGCGGGAAATCCTGATCCTGTTCTATTATGACAACCGCTCCGGAGACGAGATCGCCCGACAGCTGGCGCTTTCCCCCTCCACAGTCCGTTGGCACCTCCGCCGGGCGAGAAGTGAACTGAAGGAGAGATTGGATATGAACGTATCACAAGGACTGTACCGGCCCGTACGGCTGAACGTCGGACACAGCGGATGGGTCCGGGAGTACGACATGAACGGGCTGTGCAGCGATATCCTGATGCAGAACCTCTGCTATGTCTGCTACGGCAAGGCAAAAACCGTTGAGGAGATGGCCCGCACGCTGGGCGTGGCGGCGGTTTACCTGGAGGATAAGATCGAAAAGCTCCTCTACATGGATTATCTGGAGAAGGTCGGCGCAGGGCGGTACCGGACCAACTTTTTCATCCGGGACAAGCGCTTTAAAACAGCCCGGGAGATGTTTCGGTATAAAAACATTCCGCCGCTGGCCCTGCAGTTTTATGAAACCGTGCGAGCCGCTTTGCCGGATATCCGCCGGATTGGATTCATCGGCTGCGAGGCGGGGGACGAGGAGCTGCTGTGGAACCTTCTGCCCTTCTTCATCATGATGAAGACCGCCGAAATCGACGAAAGCATCCTGGCCGAGGCGCATCTGGAGCACCGCCGTCCGATCCGGAAGGACGGGACCGAACACTGGGTCATGGCCTCCCTCGAGGATCCGGCCCCACCCACTTGTCCGCCCGACGTGCAGGAGTTTATGGAAAAGAGCGGGTGCTTCGGGATCAAAACCCGAAGCGCCGATACCATACGTTCTCTGCAGTTCGATCTGGCTCTGCTGGGCGGATGGCGGGAGTTTGACGGGAAAGAGCTCGAGGCGCTCAGGCGGGTGAAAACCATCCTGCAGACCGGCGAAACCCCGAACGAATACGACAAAAGCCGGATTGCCGAACTGGCGGGAAAGGGATTTGTGAAAGTGCGGGACGGCCGGATCACGATGCAGATTCCCTATTTCACGACGGAACAGGTCGAAAGCCTCCGCGGCCTGCTGAAGGAAAGCGCCCGAACACATTTTGACGACCGGGAGGCGAAAGCGCTGTTTTTGAAATACGCGAAGTTCATCGATCCCTACATCCCGGCCTTTGTGGATGAAAACGAGCGGCGGCACGTGGCGACCAGCTTGGATCCGCAGGCGGCGTCGATGTATCTGCTGGTCCAAAACGGCTATCTTCACCAGCCGGACGACGAACAGAAAAAGCGCTTCTGTACCCTCGTCTGGGAAACTTGAAGACTTGACAATCCTCGGAATGGTTTGTATCCATTCCGGGGGTTGCCTTATTTACGGCTTATCGCTTCTAAAGACGAGCGAGAGGGCGGCGTCCTCTTTTAGATTTCAGTTGCTTTCAAGCGCCGTAAAGGGTAAAATTGGGATTATACAGCGCCGGATGACGCCGATCTGGATGCGGTTCATGGCGGAAACACGCGGGTTTCCGCCATTTTTTGAGTGGAGTCATACATTTATGTAAACGAATGGATCGGAGGATACCATGAAAGAACCCCACATTCTGCTGGCACCGGACTCATTTAAAGGCAGTTTGTCGAGTACAGAAGCCGCGTCTTGTATGGAAGAAGGTATACGACGCGTATATCCAGATGCGGTTATACGGTCCGTTCCGATTGCGGACGGCGGGGAAGGGACTGTCGAAGCGCTTGTGACGGCCCTCGGCGGTACCTATAAAACCCAGATCGTGACCGGACCCTTGGGTGGACCGGTCAAAACAAAGTGGGGAGTCCCCGTTTTGGCCATCGCGGGGGGTTTGAGCGGATCGCTGACCCCGCTCTACGAGCTTGGAGTCCGCGCCGTGATGGGGATAACGCCCCGGCCCATGGCGCTGCACGATGCATTGGAGCAGGCGGAGATGCTGCTCGCAGACGCATCGGAAAGAGCCATGCAGTTGCTCCAATTGGGGACAGAAATTTGTTTTCACGCGGCGGATGCCGATTGACCGACGGTATGTAAGCACCCGAGCGCGTCCACATATCCGAAGACCGAACCATAGTCAAATGGTCCGGTCTTCTTTTTGTTTGAAGGGCGCAGGCTCGTGCTAGATGGTTGTGCAAATGGGGAATACCGGTATCTTTTCAAGAAGAAACCGGCATCAAATGGACTTATAAAACAGAATTTCAAGCGGTTCCCCAGCGGGGAAAAAACTGCCGATCGCCTGATATCCCCACTTTGTATAAACATGCTGGGCCGATTCGGTCTGCGCTGTCGAGGTCATCGCGGCGGTATAGCCGAGCCGTTTCATTTCCTGTTCCCAATACGTGACCAGAGCGGTTCCAATGCCCTTTCCCCTGTACTTTTCCAAAACGTGCAGCATATATAAAAAAGGGGTGTTGTCCCAGAAAAGGCCGTATCGCAGCCAGGCGGTCCTGGTCGATTCTTCTGCGGCAACATAGACTTGGCCCATGCCTATCTTTTGCTGCAGGGTATCCCGGCGGATCCAGCGGTCATGCGCGAGAATCCAGTTCGTGTCGTCGTATGCAGCGGAACGAATATGCATGAGGATTACTCCTTTCGTCGTACAAGTTATCCGTGGGCCGGTCCTGAAAAACGTTTAAAAAGAGACAAGGTGCGGAGACGGATACGGATGGGCCATTCCAACGAAGTTGGAATGAGCGGGGCCGGTCCTGAAAAACATTTAAAAAGAGACAAGGTCTGGGACCGGCTTAGAGGCTTGGAAACACGAGGGTAAAACAGGTCAGTCCCTCCTGCGTGACCGATACATGAACGCCGCTGCCGGGCACGCCGTAGAGTTGGAGGCGGCGATGGATATTGACAAGAGCCAGGCCGCCGTTGATATGAGCGTCCGGAGATGAACCGGTGTTCTCCTGCAGAGTCCGGTTCATCCGTTCCGCTTCTTCAGATGTCAGGGAATCACCGCTGTTATAAACGGAAACGGTCAGCGTCTGTTCCTGTTTCCGGGCTGTAATACGGATCAGCCCCTCTCCGCCGCTTTTTTCGAGGCCGTGGGTGAAGGCATTTTCCACAATCGGCTGCAGGGTCATCCGCAGAATGGGCAGAGGAAGGGTGGAGGCGGGTATATCGAGTTCCAGCCGAACTTCCGAATCGAAGCGGATGCGCATAATCGTCAGATAATGCTTGACACAGGTCAATTCCTCCTCGAGGGCGGCGGTTCCCGATGCCCCGATGGCATAGCGGAAAATCTTGGCCATGGAGGAGGTGATGGTCGCCACTGACTGGACATGATGTTCCAGAGCGATGCTTTGGATGCATTCCAATGTATTGTAGAGAAAATGGGGGTTGATCTGACTTTGCAGGGCCAGCATTTGGCTCTTTTTTTCGGCCAGTTCCAGCTCATACAGATGATTTTGCGTTGCCAGGATCTGGCGGGCCGACTCGTTCAGTTCATCGAGCATGGTGTTGATGTGGCCGGCCAGATTCCCGAGTTCATTGCGGGAGGGGCTTTTAATCCGCAGGCCACGGTCTCCCAGGCTGACCTTCGACATGTCCTCCGCCATGGAACGGATGGGGTGGTAGATTCCCCGGATGAGCAGAAAAGCCATCAGCAGGATGAGCAGGGCGCTGCAGGTAGAGAGCACCACCGTAAACAGACGGATGTTATCCATCTGAGCGGACAAGGCCTTCTGGGGCACGGCTGTCAGAATCTTCCACTTTACATCGCTCAGTGAAGAAATTGTATAATAATAGGGTACACCCTCATACCGGACGGAGGAGATGGAGGATGAGAGGGGACGACCCTTTTGGCGGCAGGCTTCGATGAAGGCAGCAGCATCTACGTCGCCCGTGCTGGAGAGCAGAGTGTCCTGTTCGTCCATGACCAAGCAGGCAGTGGAACGGATGAAATGGCTGGAATCCTGCTCTTCCAGGATGCTGTCTAGATTGATCAGAACCAGCGCGGTGCCGATATACTCCCGGAAGGTATCCAGCTCAATCGACCGGATGGGATAGACATAAGCATAATATGACGCCTCGCGCTCGCTGGAGAGACGGGGCAGCGTGAAAAAAGGCTTTTCCGGCTGCACATGGAGCAGATCGTACTGCTGAGTGAGCAGAAACATGGCCACGGGTTCTTCTTCGGCCGCGGAGATGGTGGTTTCGGCGGACAGAATCTTGATGGTTTCGATGCAGTCGTTGAGCGCCACGATATTCAGCAGAGAGTTGACGAAGGTCTTGTGCGTTTCCCGATCGCCGCCGTTTTGAAGATAGGCCTGAAACTGGCGGGTATTGCAGATGTTCTGGACGGCATGCTCCACAAAGGCGTTGTTTGACCGGACGTTTTGCTCGATCTGGGTGCTGATGCTGGAAAAATAGGTGCCGGACTGCTCTTCCAGGGCTTTGGAAGAGACCGCGTAAAACAGGATATTCATGGCGATCAGGGCCAGCAGAATGACTGTCAGCATCAGCACGATCAGGGATTTTAGCTGAATGTTGGCGAAGCGTAAAGAGAGTTTTCGCGGGTGCATGACGACCACCTTCCGAAATAATGACAAAAATTCCGATAAGATTCCATTTAAAACAGGTCAGATTTCACTATATACTAAAACCACAGGATTTGCAACCAGCAAAATACGAGGGGTGAAGCCGGTGATGAAACGCATGGGCATTTGTCTGCTGTGCGCCGGAATGGTGTTGTCTATGGCGGGATGTGACAAGGGAGGCGGCAGCAGTTCGAGCGGGCGCATTCCCAATCGGGAAGAGGTCAGTTCGACCACTTCCTTGCCGGATGATATTGTGATTGGGGACAGCACCACCGGGGGAAACTCGGTCTCGGGCGGGGATGATCCCGGGGGGAACATTGAACCCGATACGTCCTCGGGATCGGAGGCGACATCACCGATGGTCTTGAAAAACGACTTTTCCTCCAAAACCGACAGTGTCCTGGAATCCCAGGTCGGGTACAGCCGGTACGGCTATAAGGCGGTTTACATCCGTTCTACAGCGAACCCGGGCGACGGCCGGTTTTATGCGGACTTTTCCCTGGTAAACGCCTCGAACGGCAAGGAGGCCTACAAAGGCCGGGCCGTCTATTGGGGAGCAAAATGGGACAGTTACTGGTGGACAGCGGACTTTTCCGACTTTCAGGAGGACGGGGAGTATATCCTGCAGATCCACGGCAAAAACGAAACCCTGAAGTCCCAAAAAATTCAGATCGGCAAACAGATTTTAACCGACGCTTCCCTCCAGATGGTGCTGTTTGATCAGCTGGACGCCCGCCGTTCGGCGGGCAAGCTCGGCTGGCGGGACAGTTCGACCGATGAACTGCGGGAACTGCAGGCCAACGTCATCGCGATAGAAACCCTCTGCGACGTGTACGATACCATGTTCGACCGTCTGTCCGGCGTCAACCAGCGCAAGCTGATCGACAACATCCAATTCGGCTGCACCTATCTGTTGGCCCTGCAGGAAAAAACCAACGATCCCATGACGAACGGCCGGTTCAAGCACGATCTGTACGACACCCAGTACAGCGCGCCCAAGATCCGTAATTTTTACGATATCGTCAATGCCATGGCCGCCCTCGCGCGCAGTTACGGCATTATCAAAGAGTTTGATTCCGCGGCGGCAGAAACCTATAAAGAGGCATTCGAACTGAGTTATGCCCTGTGTGTTCTCCGCCCCTATTACCTGGAGTCCGAGTTTACCCTGGAAGTACCGGAGGGCCGCAAGGGAACCACAAGCGCCGCCAAAATCCGGTATGGAATCTCAAGCATGCTCTGGGAATTCCCCACGACGCTGCGGACCAGAGACCGGCTGATGTTCATGAAAGCCTGCACGGCCATGTACAAGAGCACGGGGGACGGCCAATATATGGCCAAGGCGAAGGAATTGGCTGCTCAGGTGGCCGATCGTCAGTATACCGACGTAGCGAACGCTCCGGACGGCTGTTTCGGTATGTTCAAGGAGTTCGACAACAACGAAACCGCCTTCATGCTGGATTGGCTCCAGAGTTTCGGGCAGAACCTCGGCAATATCCAGCCGACCGATCTCGGTCCGTTTATCGATCTCATCGCCTATGAACCGGCCAGTCCGGACGCTGCCCGGTGGCACAACGTTGTTGCCACCTTTACACAGGGATATGTCAAGCGGACGGCAGAACTGACTCCCCTCGGGATCTATCCGGTCGGCGCCTATGCGGATGCGCAGAACGGCGGGATCAAGTTCTTTCAGTCCATCTCCCACGGGGCCAATAACCTCTATGGCTTGATGGGGCGGAATATGACGATTCTGGGGAGTTATCTGAACGACGGCAGCCTGCAGCGGCTGGCCCAGCGGAACACCCAGTTCATCGTCGGGCTGAATCCCGGCATGCCGAATGCCTACAAGGAAACAAAATGGACCTCCTATTCGTTCATCTACGGGCTCGGCACCCGGAATTTCAAAGGCTTTTACGGGAAAGGCGCGACCTATACGCCGCCTCTCGGCAGCGGTATCAACGGCTTCACGGCGGCACCCCAGTTTACGGAGCGCCGCATCGGGGAAGATCCGGATCTGCCCAAAGGCATACTGGATGAGAATGGAAATTACCAGTTTAATGAGGACTATCTACCCCACGGTATGGGGTATATCAGCGCCGCCGTACTGACCGAGACGCCTTACACGCTGACCCTGAAAACCCGAAACGGCGGAGCGGCGACGAATGCGAAAGCGACGGTTACCGTCGGTGAGAAGACAGTGGGAAGTTACGAGGTGCCCGCTTCCGGCGAACTGGTGCTGCGGGATCTGCCGCTCGGTGAATCGGTCACGGTTGAGGTGAGCAAAGACGGAGCATCCATCCGGCGCGTATTCGGAACGGTAGGGGGCGGAAAAAGCGCCTGGACGGTAGACTTCGAGAATCTGCTGCAACTGCGGGTCACCGCGCCGTCCACGGTTACGTCGGAGGGCGGATCCGTCGGCGTCACGCTCAAGAACGCCGGCAGCAAAGCGATGACGGTCACGGTGAAGCTGCTGGCGGACGGAGTATCGCTGGACCGGGATACCCTGACGGCGGAATTGGCGCCCGGACAGGAGACGACTTTGTCCGTGAAGGTGTCCTCGGGCGGTTCAAATCGTCCGTACGCTTTGCTGGCACGGGCTGAACATGGCGGGGAGACAACCGGTGTATCGGTGGAAGGCCTGGCACGGTAACACGGAAACGACAGAGCGGAAAGGATGGGGTTCTAGATGAAACGGATACTGGCAGGACTGCTCTGCACCGCAATGCTGTTTCCGCTTTTGGCCGGATGCCGGTCGAAATCCGGGGAAGGGGCTCCCGCTGCCTTTGACGGGGATATCCTAAAAGGATGGACGATTGCGGACGCCAGCTATGAGTTGGCCCCGGAAAGCGGATATTCCAGCGTTCTTCTGAAAAGCGGCAAGGGATATCTGTCCACCGGACGGGTACAGCCGGCCTACCGGATCATGGAGGGGCGGCTGGAAACCGAACGCTTCTATTCGAGCATGGAAACGGAAAATTACTGGCGCGGACTCTTTTTGACATCCGACGCGATGCAGGCGGAAAACGGAGAAACGGTAACGGCGGAGATCACCGCCGAGGTCGGTTCCATCGCGGGCATTGCAGTTGGGACCGACAAAGATCTGAACAACGGATTTGCGGCCGTCGTCCATCTGGCAAAGCAGCGAGTGGAAATCATGCGGGTCAACGCCGGGATTCTGACCCCTCTCGAAAACTACCAGGACGGTGTGGTGACGAATTCGGTCCACGTGGAGACCGGCGGGACCTATCAGCTCGCTGTGACATTCGAACCGGCCGGGGACAGCGCCTATACAATGGCGGTCTGCGTGGACGGGATTCCGCGGTTGGAAACCACCCTGTCCGGATACGGTGTGGAAGAGGGCCGCGGCAATCAAGTCTCGCTGGTTGTCTCCGACATGAAGGCTTCTATTCAAAATGTGAAAATCGGGGAACAGGCCGTGACCCTCGATGCGCTCCGCCCGTCCGCGGAAAATCCGCAGACTGTGGATGAATCGTTTAAGGGCACAATCACCTCGGATCCCTTCAAAGTCAAAAGCCGGTACCTCGCCTTCCGGGCAGGCGGCGGCCGGGACAACGACAACCTGAAAATTTCCCTGATCGACGCCAAGACCGAAGAGGTCCTCCTGACCGAAACCGGTTCCGGATCGGAGGAAATGACCAGGCGGGTCTGGGATATGGAGGCCTACAAAGGCCGCACCTGCCGGGTGCAGGTGGTGGACAATCTGAAATCCGGACACTTGAACATCGATGCGTTTTATGCCACGGATGAACAGCCGCTCGACACGGTGTTCAGCCTGCTCAGCTCCCAGGTCGGATACAGCATGGGCGCTGTGAAGAAAGCCTACGTACGCGCGCCGGAAACCGCCTCGTTCGAGCCGTCTTCCTTTACGGTGAGGGATTTCGCCACCGGGGAAAGCGTGTACGAGGGACGTGTGCGCAGCCGGGGCAACTATTGGGAAAGTGCCTGGTGGGAGCTGGATTTCAGTGAATTCGATGCCCCTGGCCGGTATGAGATTCAGATTGGAGAAGGCGCAAATGCCTTGACTTCCACCGCCTTCGACATCGGCGAAGAGGCCCTTGTCAAGGCGTCCCTGCTCGACACGTCGCTGAACCAGCTCGACCTGCGCCGTTCCCCCGGAAAGCTCGGATGGCGGGACAGCTCGACCGATGAGCTCCGGGAACTTCACGCCCAGGTCATGACGGTCCACACCATGCTGGATATTCTCGACACGCAGTACGACAGACTGTCCGACTATAACCGCGCACGGGTGCTGGACAATATAGAGTTTGGCCTTCAGTATATTCTGAAGGCGCAGGAACGCACCGACGACCCGAAAACCGACGGCCGTTTCATCCATGATCTGTATCCTTCTCAGTTTTCGGCCGATAAACTGCGTTCCTGGTTCGATACCACCTATGCTATGTCGGCCATGGCCCGCTCCCTTCCGGTTTTGCGGGAGAGAGACGCAGCGCTGGCAGAAAGCGTAAAGAATGCGTTTGATGTCTCCTTCCGCATGTGCGTTCTCCGCCCGTATTATCTGCCCGAGGAATTCGACGTCGAGGGACCGGGCGGTCTGCAGGGGGTGGAATCCACGATCCGGCAGTTCTACTATCTGCGGGAGATGTCCTGGACCTTCGATTCCAAGCTCCGCACCCGGGATAAGCTGATGTTTCTTTCGGCCTGCACCTATATGGCGAAAGCGGTGGGGCCCAGCGACACGCGGTATCTCGAACAGGCGAAATCTCTGGCCAAAGAGATCAGTGCCCAGCAGTATACGGATTATAAAAACCCCATCGACGGCGCGTTCGGCTGTTTTTACGAGTTTGAAAACAGCGACGAAGCCATGATGCTCGAATGGATCCAGGCGTTTAACCTGATGCTCGGCAATCAGACGCCCACCGATCTGTCCCCTTATATGGATCTGTTGGAGCTTGCTCCGAACGATCCCGATGCGGCCATGTGGATGAACACCCTGAAAATCTACGCAGACGGGTATGTCAAACCCACCGCCGATCTGACACCTCTTGGCATCTATCCGATCGCTGCCTACAACAACGCCGAGCAGCGGGGTGTCAAATTCTTCCAGACCCTTTCTCACGGTGCCTCCTCCCATTTCGGCTTCATGGGGCGGAATATCCAGAAGCTCGCGCGATTTTTCGACGATGCCGCGCTGCAGAATCTGGCGCAGAACAACGTGCAGTTCCAGGCCGGCCTGAATCCCGGGTTCCCGACCGGTCCCGAGGGGACGGCGTGGAAATCGTATTCGCTCCTGTATCTGATCGGCAGCCGCTCTTTCAGCGGCTGGTTCAACGGCGGCGCTTATACACCGCCCATCGGGAGCGGGTTCAACGGGTTCAGCGCTTCCACACAGTTCACGGTGGAGATGATCAACCAGACCCCCGACCTTCCGTTGGGTATTCTGGACGAATCGGGAGGCTATCAGTTCAACGAGGACTACATACCCCACGGCATGGGGTATGCGTCCGGTATCGCGGCGGTGGATTCACCGGTGAAAATCCCGGTGGAAACCCGTTTGGCGGGGCAGCCGATCGAAGCGGAGATCCGCCTGTCCGGAGCCGCGTCGGGTACGCAGAAAACCGGAGCGGACGGAACGGCCGTGCTGACGGGAATCCGTCCGGGCGGGGTTCTCACGCTGGACATATCGTATCAGAATCAGAAGATCACCCGGACCTTCTCCGTCATCGCAGGCGAATCCGCGCCGGTAACGGTGGATTTTGCCGAGAGCATCGACGCAGAGCTGACGGTTCCCGAGACCTTATCGGGGGAAGGCCGGGGCACTTTGAAGCTGACGAATACGGGCACTGCCGCCGTGACGGTGGACGTCACGCTGCTGGCCGACGGTGCGGATCTGAAGGAATCCAGCCGCACCCTGACCCTGCAGCCCGGGAAAACTGCGGCGGTGGAGATCTCTCTGACCGCCGGCGATAAGAGCAAGCCTTATTTGGTATACGCCTATCTGGCGCTGCCGCATCACGCACAGACAGTGACGGGCACCGGGCGGATCGCCTGAACCCGATCGGAGGGGGAATCCATTTGAACGCCGTTCGCAGCGCCCAGCCCAAGGGACGGACCTTAGGGAAACGCATGTGGCAGCACCGCTATATTTATCTGATGATGCTGCCTGGCCTGATCTTTCTGTTGATTTTTTCGTACATACCAATTTACGGTATCATCCTGGCCTTCAAGGATTTCAGCTTCCGCAAAGGGATCCTCATGAGCCCCTGGGCGGATCAATACGGTATGGCGTATTTCATCGAATTGTTCAAGGACGCCAAGTTTTGGGAGGTCACCCGCAACACGGTTCTCATCTCTCTCGGCCGGATTCTTATCGAATTTCCAGTCCCCATCATCCTGGCCATTCTCATGAACGAGGTTAGGATCAAATGGTTCAAAAAAACGGTGCAGTCGGTTTTGTATTTTCCCTATTTTATTTCCTGGGTGATCATCGGTTCCATGGTGTTTAACCTGTTTTCGGTCAACCGGGGAGCGGTAAACACGATTCTGTTTCAGATCACAGGACAGAAAATCAATTTTTTAATCGACGACACCTTTTTTATCGTTCTCTTATTTGTGTCCTCGATCTGGAAATCGGCCGGCTATTCCATGATTCTTTACATGGCGGCGATTACGAACATCGACGTGGAGCTTTACGATGCCGCGACGATCGACGGCTGCAACCGCTTCCAGAAGATGCGGTATATCACCCTGCCGGGGATCAGCGTCATGATCATCACCATGCTGATCCTCGCAACCGGCAACATCATGAACGCCGGGTTCGACCAGATATTTAACCTTTACAACTCCAACGTATACGATGTGGCCGACATCATCGACACCTACATCTACCGGATCGGGCTGCGGGATTTGAATTTCAGCCTGGGTACGGCGGTTGGTCTGTTTAAATCCGTCATCAATTTCGGCCTGCTGATGGGGGTCAATATGGTCTGCAAGCGGATCAACGGCACCGGAATCTATATGTAAAGGGGGGAGCGGCTTGATCAAACGTTGGTTCAAACACATCACGGCTTTCGACGTGTTTCTGATTCTGCTCTTCTCCCTGCTGGCGGTCGTCACCATATTTCCCTTCTGGAATATCCTGATGGTTTCCATCGCCCCGAACGAGTATTACGTCAAAAGCGGCATCGTGCTGTTTCCGACCGAATTCACGCTCAAGAACTACGAGTATATCTTCACATCCTCAGAAGTGCTTATGTCGGCCTGGAACAGCGTGCTGGTATCGGTTCTCAGTGTGGCGTACGGTATGGCCCTGACTGTCCCGCTCGCCTATGGGTTATCCCGGCCGGACGTTCCGGGGAAGAAGCTGCTCATCACCTATGTCCTGATTCCCATGTTTTTCGGCGGCGGGATGATCCCGTTTTATCTGGTGGTCAAGAATCTGGGCCTGATCGATCACCTCGCCGCGCTCATTATCCCTTACGGCATCAATATGTTCTATCTCATCATCATCAAGAACAGCTTTTCCTCCATCCCCGCATCCCTGATTGAGGCGGCGGAGATCGACGGGGCGAACGACATCACCATCCTGTTCCGCATGGTGCTACCGCTTTCCACCGCGACGCTGGCAACCTTTTCTCTGTTCATGCTGGTGGATAAGTGGAACGATTGGTTCAGCTCCATGCTCTTTCTGACCGACGGAAAGATGTACCCGTTGGCCAAACTCCTGCGGGACATCGTATTCAACAACGTCAATGTCGGCGATCCAAATCTGGTGACGCCGGGCGCATCCGGAGAACAGCTCTACGCCGGCATGGACGGGATCAAGATGGCGACGGTCATCGTCGCGATCGTGCCCATTTTGTGTGTGTATCCATTTCTACAGCGGTATTTTGTCAAAGGCGTTGCATCCGGGGCCATCAAATCATGAGGAGGATGAGTATGACAGGGTTTATCAAACGGCTGGGATTTCTGAGTCTGGCTCTGGCACTGCTGGTCGGTGCCGCGGGCTGCAAAGACGGGGGAGGTGAAAAAAACCCGACCGAAACCAAGGCGGTCGAGGACGACCGCAGTGTATCCTACGACATCAAAATCGGCATGTGGGACTGCGCCAAATGGGGCAACGACGATATCGGCCGACACATCGAGGAAAAATTCAACATCAAAATCGTGCCGGTGGCGTTGTCGACGGTGGACTATATTGAAAAGCTGAACATCAGCGCGGCAGGCGATACCCTGCCCGACATGTTTATGCATCCCGGATACAGCGGCTACACCAGCACCCTGACGAAGTGGGTGTCGGAGGATGTCGTCAAAGCGCTGCCGGAGGATCTGTCGGCTTACCCGAACCTGAAGAAGGTCATGGATTCCTACGATTATCTCAAGCAGAATAATGCGCATTATTTTGTTCCGCGAACGGTGTTCACCGATCCGGCGAACAGCTATTATACGCCGGCTCTCTGGGTGCGGAAGGACTGGATGCGGAACCTTGGCATCGATACCGCTCCTACCACTCTGGACGGTCTCTACGACATGTTGTCCCGGTTTACCACCGACGATCCGGATAAAAACGGAAAGAACGACACCTACGGCGTGACCCCGGGCCTTAACCTCGAATGGGTGTTCTTCGCCCATGGCATCGACATCTCGGGATATATCGAAGAGGACGGCCAATGGATTCCCGGCGTGTTGTCGAAACACAATGCCGAGCCGATCAAATTTATCCAGAAAATGTACCGCAATGACGTTCTGGATAAGGATTTCGCCACCATGAAGCTGGCCGACTCAGAGAACAACTTCTGTTCCGGCCGCGCGGGCATGGTTTACCTGGTGGGCGAATCCAGCCCCATGCAGTACGTCGCACTCGCGAAGCTGGCAGCGGTTAATAAAGGCTTCGATGCCAAAAACGACCTCGACATGCTGCCGCCGCCTGAGGTGCCCGGAAAGAACTACACCTGCACACAGAACTACAATTTCGCGCAGGGCACCATGTTCAACGGCGGTCTCTCCGATGAAAAACTCGCGCGCTGCCTCTCCCTGTACGATTATCTCCTGTCTGAGGAAGGCGTGACCCTCGGCCGTATCGGCGTGGAAAACATCTCCTTTAAAAAAGAAGGAGAGAAAACCGTTTCCCTGCTTCCCACCGACTCGACCGGCCAGGAGAAATGGCTCGGGGATGTGTATCCCACCTCGCAGATCTACCGCGTTGCCCGCTGGGATGCGGACGGTGCCTGGGTAAGTCCGGACATCCAGCCGGAATTTGTCGCCCTGGCGCAAAAGGTCAAAGATCTTTATGGACCCAAGATGAACAAGAAAAACCCGGAGATCGACTTCAAATCCACCCCGGCCAAAGACCGCTGGAATGTCAGCGAGTATTTCTGGGAGAATGTTTTTAACATGGTACTCAATTCGGACGATATCGATGCGTCCTGGACCAGTTTCCGGAATACCCTGCTCACCGAAAAAAATGGACAGAAATTGATTGACGAAATCAATCAATAATCAAAAGGAGGGCTTACCTTGGTCAAGAAACTTGGCGCGATCCTGCTGTCATGCGGTCTGTTGGCTTGTCTCAGCATTCCGATCCTCGGCGCGGAACATCCGGAATACCCGGCGAAGACGATGGAGTTTTCGAGCGCAGGCGATCTGTCCCAGTGGACACGGCTCGGCAATCCCGCCGGCACGATGAGCATCGTGGACGGGGCGCTGCAGATGGGATCCTCGGTGGCATTCAGTGAGGTCGCGGCTCTGTACACGGGACAGAAATGCCGGGATTTCACAGCGGAATTCGTCTACAAGTTCCCCAAAGGCGGGAACAACGACGCGGCGATGTTTACCTACCGTGCCGACACCCTGGCTGCTCAGGGCTATGCTGTCTATTTCGTGCATTGTCCCGACGCCGACAAGCAGTATTATATCAAATTCGTCTCCCGGCCCTATCAGGATATTCAAGCCGGCTTCTTCTTCAACGACGGCGGAGAGGGCGTGGACTACGCGACCGATTCCGTCAAGGTGAAAATGGTCGTCTCGGGTGCCACTCATACCCTGTATATGACGGTGCCGGGCAAGGAATACGGTGAACCCGTCTTCTCGATCACGGAAGAGGCACCCCGGTATGACAACAGCGGGTACATCGGATTCATGCAGTGGCACGATGCGGGCACCCATGAGGTGGCGACCGCTTTCGACGATCTGACCATCACCTGCAATGACGAGGGCGAAGCTGCCGTTCCGGAAGTTCCGGCCGATACCACAGCCGTGACCGCCGGGACCATCACCCAGGATTTCAGCGAGCCCCTTTCCGACAAATGGGGCTTTTACCGCGGCGATGTTGGTGGCAACAAGGCAGAGGTTGTGGACGATCTGCTTCTGCTGACGACGGTCGGCGGGAATGTCCCCGGTGAATCGGCGGCCTATTATAAGGAGAATTTCCAAAACGGCACGATCGAAGCCGATGTGATACTGAGCACCGGAAACAGCACCAGCATCGCGTTCCGTGGCCAAGATCATCTGCGCAAAGGATACCAGCTTGTTTTTGACCGGTATACCGGCTTAAAACTCTGCAAACGGCCGTATGAGGTACTCGCCAGTGCGACCGGATTTGATGTTCAGCTGGATGTCGTGTACAGCACCAAGATCACGGTTGAGGGGAACCGCATACAGGTGGTCGTGACTTATGAAGACGACGAGGGAGAAACCAAAACTGTGAATCTCGATTACACGGACGAGGCGAACAGCTATCCCGATGCCGGATACGTCGGATTCATCAACTATGCAGGGATGGCGAACAAGACCGACGCTATGTTTGACAACTTGGTGATCACCAAGGTTGTGGAGGGTCAGTCTGTGCCGGACACCTCCGACACCTCGAAGCCGGAGAACAGCTCCAAACCCATCGATCCCGCTCCCGATACGGGGGTCACAGCCCTTCCGATTCTGGCCCTGGCCATGACCGGGATCGGCGCTGGCGCACTCGTCCTGTCCCGCCGCAGAACCCAACATGAAAAGGGAGGTTCGGTATGAAAAAGCGTGTAATCTCTCTGGCCTTGGCAGCGATGCTGACGCTCCTGCTTATTTTTGGCGCGTCGGCGGCCGAGCCTGCTTATGAAAACGATTTTTCCTCTGGCTCGATTAAGATTACGGAATGGAAAACCTTGAATCTGGATCCGGATTCCAACGGGGCGTGGGATATCGCCGATGTTGGCGGCAACAAACTGCTCCGCGGCCAGATCGCCAAGTTCAACGACAGCATCCTGTATTACAAAGCCAAGAAGTTCAAGGATGTGACGATTGAGGCTGATATCACACTGGAACGGGGCAACGCGGTGGGTGTCATCGGCCGTATGGATGCGGAGGCCCGTGGCTATCAGGTGATTTTCGACCAGTTCGACGGAATCAAATTATGCAAACGCCCGTATTACATGTTCAAGTCGGGCGGCATGATCGATGTTGGCTCCGAGTATCATATCGTGTTTTCGATGATCGGCAGTAAAATCAAGGCTCAGATTACCAGCAAAAAGACCGGGGAGACTTTGTCTCTCGAAACGGAAGACGAGACCTTTACAGGCGCCGGATACGTCGGATTCAGCATTTTTGGATTTGATACCGACGCCAAATCGAATGCGGTCGGTCTGGTGGATAACGTGAAGATCTACGAAGGAGAGGTCGCGCCGACCGATCCTTCGACCAACGCCCCGACCACCACCACGGCCGGGGGCGGCGGGACCGCCACGACACCTCCTACGGGCGGCGAAGGCACGACCGCGCCTCCAACGCAGGGCGGAGAGAATTCCACCACAGGGACCGAGGGTACGGCGCCTGTCGAAGCTGGCTTCGCGCTGTCCTCGAAGTATACCGATGCCACGGTGGACAATGCAGGAAAAACCGTTACCCTCAGCCGTAAACTGAACGTATCGGAGATCAAAGATACATTCAAAATTCCGGACGGCTACACCCTGAAGGTGCTGGACAAGAGCGGCGCCGAGATAACCGACAATACGGTGGAAATTACGGCCGATATGAAGCTGTCGTTCGTCAAAGACGGCGCCCCCGATCAGGTCTATACCATCCGGATGGAGTCGGTCGCACAAGGAAAGGATCCGGAATCGGATGGCGGAAATTGGACGTGGCTGATCATCGTCATCGTGGTGATCGTCGTGGCCGGTGCGGGAATCGGCGGATTCTTCCTGTTCCGGTATCTGAAAGCGAAAAAGGCACAGCCCATGGAGTAAAGAAGAAAAGGGGATGCCATTGTGCATCCCCTTTTTCTCCAAAACCCAGCAGACGCATGGTTACGACCGATCCTTGCGGGATCGGTACTGCACCGGAGTCATGCCGAAGCTCTTTTTAAACTGTTTGTTAAAGTAGAAATAATCGTGGAATCCGGAGAGGTCGGCGATTTCCTGTACCGACAGACGGGTGCCGTCAAGCAGCTCGCAGGCCCTGGCGTTGCGTAGCCCGTTCAGGTATTTGGAAAACGGGGTCCCTTCATACCGGCTGAAGATCTCGGACAGATAGGAGCTGCTGATGTTCAGCTCCCGTGCGATTTCGGAGAGGGTAATGTCCTCTGTATACCGCTGCCGTACCAGACAAAGCATTCGTTCGTAAATCAGGCTTTTATCGTCTGGCGAGAGGAACGATGTCGAAGAAATATGCAGGGTATCCAGCAGTGCCGCCGCCATCTCCTTCACATCGTGGTACGACGTCAGCAGTTTCGTATAGTCGTCGACCGGCTTCACCGCCGAGGACTGTGCCAGGCAGCCGATCAGCTGAGCCAGATTTTCCATATGGTAGGAATCGGTGACGAAGCGGTTGCAAAGCCACTCGGCCGTGTGAGGTGTCTGATCCGCACGGCTTTGGAGCAGTTCGTCCGCTAAACAGACGACTTTGCGGTAGGGCTGGCCCGTATAAAAAAAGATGTCGTTCCGGCCGGTGATAAAGGGCTGACAAGCGATCATTTCCGCATGGGAAACCGGAGTGGAGAGAGGTTCGTCGGCGCCTGCCGGGCCGCTGATTCCGATGGAATAGCGGCGGCTGAGCGGACGCAGCACGCGGAGAAACGCACTTTCTCGATCGGGATTCTGCTCCATCAAATAGGTGGCTTGCCCGGAGGGGGACGGCAGAGCGTTCAGAGCCGGAAACGGCAGATCCGCCCGGTCTTCCGGCGGCATATTCCGGATGGTAACGGCCCGGATGAAGGGGGCGGCTGTCGGAATTCCCTGCTGCCGGAGAAAGTCCGAAACGGTGGTGGTTTTGAGTTTTGCCAGCACAGCATCCCGTTTCCGCCCGGATTTCTGCCGCAGATGAGCGGCCAGCTTTTGAAGTAGCGCCCCTGTTTCTTCCAGGTCAATCGGTTTGAGCAGAAAGTCGAACACATCCAGCTTGATGGCGGCCTGGGCGATGTGAAAATCGGCATAACCGGTCAGCACGATAACGGTGGTGTCAAGCTGCTGTTCCCGCAGGCGGCGGATCAGATCGATGCCGCTTGCGCCGGCGATTCGGATATCCGTCACTACGACATCCGGCTGCAGCTGAGGAAGGACGGCACCGGCCTCCTCCACCGTCTTGCATTTCCCGACAATCTCGAAACCGTAGGCGGCCCAAGGAAAGCCGTTTTCGATCAATTTGAGCGCCCACGGTTCGTCGTCTACCAAATACACGGAATACACACTCTTCATCCTTTCACATAGGGGGACAACCAGCATGGAAGCGATAGAGGCCCTGAATTTTGACACGATCGGCGGAAAGCCCGTTCGTATGCGGACCGAGAGGCAAAGCGAATGCCTGTGGTATGTGGAACTGACCGCCGAGTTGCCGCACGAGGTGCCGCAGGACGACTGGCAGGTGCGGCTGAAACTGGATGGACAGCCCTCCTTTTTCTGGGCCCCTCATCTGACGCCGGGACCGGCATACGTCGCCGATCAGCACATATTCCGCTGCCCGGCCCTGATTGCCGCGGATGAATCCCATATGACGGCGGTGTGGCCGGACCTGGATACGCTGAAAACGGCGATCGATCGCTGGTATATGGATCTGGACGCGGAAAACGGGAGGATGACTCTCGGCGTATCCGATGTCGAGGTGCCGGAACACGTGCTGTTCCGCCGAAAAAAGGGGCATGTGTTTGCGGCGGGCACTTTTCGGTTTGCCTTCTGGATCTATCAAAGCCGCCGGCGTGAGGACCTGGAAAACCCCTTCCGGCCGGTTCTGAAGTTTTATTGGAAACAGGCAGGAGAGCCGCTGTTTGATGCGGGGCATCCGGCACATGGCTCTCTGAAAACCTATTGTGAGCATACCTATCGCTGGGCCTTTACTAGCTGGAAAGATACCGTATGGCAGGCATTTGAGATCGATGGGCACGCCGTCGGAGCCCCGGCCTTTATCGTCAATGTTACGCAGAGTCCGCATTATCCGGGAACGCCCACCTGGCGGGAAACCTTGTCGGTTTGGAACCAGGCATGGTTTAGTTCCCTGCGAAGTGCTTCCGGACTCTATCGGTACGCCAAAGAGTCGGGCCGGGCGGACCTGCTGGAGAAAGCCCGGCTGACCAAAGAGCTTGCCCTGCACATGCCCCAGAGGGCAGACGGCTTGTTTTACAGCGTGGTGGGAACCGGGATGCGCGCCAAAGAGACTCCGTCGGGGACGGGATGGGAGAGCATGGGATGGGACACCCGGTTTTTCGGCAATTCCAACCGCAATCCGCGGACTGGGGAGTTGGCCCGCTCGCCTTTTCACCTGCTCGATATGAGCATCACCGCCACCTATATGCTGCGGTGGTACCGCGATCTGGAAGCGGATGAACGGCTGCTCTCCTACGCAAAACGCTATGCCGACGGTCTCTTGTGCCTGCAGCGGAAGGACGGTTTTTTCCCGGCCTGGATCACGTTGGAAGGGGAGATACTGGAGGAACTCCAGATATCGCCCGAAACCTCGGCATCGGTCACCTTTCTTGCTGAGCTGTATGCGCTGACCGGGGAGGAGCGGTTTCGGGAGGCAGCCCTGCGCGGCATGGACGCTGTGCTGCGGGAGATTGTGAAGCAAGGCCGGTGGGAGGATTTTGAAACCTATTGGTCTTGCTGCCGGTTCGGGGGAGAATATCTGGGACAAAAGATCCCGCGAAACGGGATGTATAAGCAGTGCAATTTCTCCATGTATTGGACGGCCGAAGCGCTTTATATTTTGTACCGGCAGAGTGGAGATGAGAGGTATCTCCGCTCCGGACGGCGGGTGCTCGACGAGCTGCTGATGACGCAGGCGGTCTGGCAGCCTCCGTACATGAGGGTGCCGGTTTTCGGCGGGTTCGGCGTTATGAACGCCGACGGCGAATGGCTGGATGCGCGTCAGAGCCTGTTCGCCGGGCTGATACTCGAATATGGGCTGGCGCTGAAAGAGGAGGAATATGTCAAACGAGGCATCGCGGCTCTGAGAGCCTCCTTTGTGATGATGGTCTGCCCGGAAAACCCGCAGGTCATGAAGGAGTGGAAGAAACGCTGGCCGTTCTTCGGCGAAGAAGACATGGGCTTCATGATGGAAAACTACGGGCACGACGGTATTGTGGACGAAGCCTACTCCGGAATCGGCGAGTTTACCATTTACGACTGGGGCAACGGTGCGGCCAGCGAAGCGGTGATGCGGGTGATGCAGACGCATGGGGACCTGCTCCGGATGTACGGGGAAAACTAGACAAAAGCCGGGGACGGCGGTTCCGCCGTCCCCGGTCGGATACATCAGTACACCGCCAGGGTGTCCCGATCCGGCAGCGGCGGAAACGGCGCCGCCGGCAGAGTCTGATACCAGAAGGCCGTGGAAGCTACGTCATCGTTTAAGGGCCGGAATTTCCAGTCGGGAGACCAGCCCAACGCCTGGATATCGACGCGGAGATCCCGCTTGAATCGGATGGGATCGAGAATATGCCAACGATACAGTCCAAACCGGGTCTGGGACTGGTAGGTTCCGTCGGGACGGATCACCTGCGGCATTCCGGCGTAGAGGGTGGTGAATTCCTGATACTGCCCGGTTTTGATATTCTCAAAATTATAGGATCCGCAGAAATAGTCTTCGGTGCCGGTTCCGCAGATGGTCGGATAGTCGGTGTCGCCGTCGAGATAAAACTTGATTTCGCCTTCGCCCCACCAGCCCCGGGTGTTGACGCCCCAACAGATATAGGTGCCGACGTATTGGCCCTGTCCTTGTATCCCGTCGAGGATGACGTGGGGGACTTTGGCGGCCGTGGGGTTGGAGCGCCGGAACTGTGCGTGAAAATAGGCAAGGGTCTCGGGCAGCTCAAGCAGCTCGTAATCAATCTGATAAAACAGGGTGGCGGGATAGGACCATCGGTTTTCCAGAGTAATCCGGCAATGTGTTCGGAAGGGCATTTCCCAGTAGCAGTTGAAAGCGTTACCGGGATTGACACAGACCGCCGCGGAAGAAACCTGGGCGAACTCGCCCCATCCACAGGCGAAAAAATCGCCGAGCGGACATTCTACTGAGGGGGTTGTCTGGCCCTCCCAATAGATGCGCAGGATCATGTCCCGCCATTTGTGGGTATCTTTGAACCAAGGAACGGGATTCGGCTCATTCTGGATCAGGCAGGTCATCCAGATATGGCGGATGCAGCCGGGACCCTCGATGTCTGCAACGGTGAGGGTGTCGCCGGCCGGGATGGATACACAGGGGCGGATTTTCCATCCGGTGCCGAGGTGGCTGCTCGCGGTATTCGGCTGGACTTCGGCTCGGGCGCCGCCGCCCTTGGAGCCGTCGGGGTTTTCGGCCGAGATCGAGCGGGTTTCCGCGTCGGATAAGGCCCATAAGGGGGAGGCTGTCAGTCCGGGCATGTGAAAGTCTCCTTTCATTTTGCATACTTTATAGTTCTATTATAGAAAGGAATCGAAGGGGCTTCAAGTCAGTTTTTGTCCGGATTTACCGACATTTTTTGTCAGGAGGAGGACATCGTGGAAGAACCGTACGGATATTATGATATAAAAAATACGAATAGTATAATTTTAAAAGCTGAAATGGAGCAGTATTTGCGCCGGTGGTACGGCGAGCCGCTCTCCCTTGATCGGA
>CABQAA010000002.1 GCA_902461995.1 uncultured Oscillospiraceae bacterium
CCGCCATGATGGTGTTCTGATTGATCAGCCAGCCGATCGGCTCCTGAATGACGTTCATGGACATCAGCAGGCCGTTGATGACGCCGTAGGAGTCGCTCGAAAACAGGAAGGCCCAGATAAAATAGACGTTTCCGGACAGAACCGGCAGATAGAATACCAGCGTCAGAAAGGTCCGCATTTTTCGGCCGGTCTCGTTGATGAGCCAGGCAAAAAGGAAAGACAGAATATAGCTGAGCGGTCCGGTCAGGAAGGCAAACACCAGGGTATTCTTGAGAACCGTAAAGAAAATCGGATCGTCCAGGAACATCCGCTCATAGTTTTGGAACCCTACAAAACGGGGCATCTGGAGCATGTTGAAATTCGTAAAGCTCAGGCCGATCGACGCCAGAACCGGCACAACCGTGAAGAGCACGAACAGCACCATAAAGGGCAGCATCAGGAAATAGCTCTCTTTGTATTTCCGCATGCGGTTGCCAAGGCTGTGCTCGTCCCGCCGCCGCAGACCGGCAGCAGCACCGGAACCGGCACGGGCCACGCCGGCGGTTTTTTCTTTTTTCACAGGGCAGCCTCCTCCCGTCTACTGCAGCCCAAGCTCATTGCGCTTGCGGGCGATTTCGCGATTGATGTTATCGTTTTCCCGTTCAAAGGCCTCTCGGGGATTCTTGTTGTCGTACAGAACCGAGCGGAACGCGTTATCCAGACAGCGGGAAACGAAGTAGCTTCCGGGAATTTCCGGAATTTCCTGGATATACTGCCGCTGGGTACGGAGCGCCTCGTTCTCCTCCTTGGTCCAGGGAAGACGCTCAAACGCCGCAAGATTTGCCGTGATATGCCGACCTCCGGGGCCAAGGATATTTTCCACATTGGCGGAGAAGGCGTACTGGACGTCCTCCGTGGTCCACCAGTCAATGAAATCCCAGCAGGATTCCGGATCCTTGGCGCCGTTGAACATCACCACGCCGGTGCCCGCTCCTCCGGCAGCGCGGTTGATCTCGCCGTTTTCCTGGAGTACACCCGGAATCGGGGCCATTTTCCACTGGCCGCTGATCTCAGGAGCACCGGCCGTCAGGGTGTTGTACATATCGAAAGAAGCAATTCCGATCGGATACTCGCCGTTGCGGAACCGGGTGTAGAAGTCATAAACCAGATCGAAGCCGTACTGAGTGTAGAACTCGGTCCAGGATTTGAACGCATCCATCGCAATATCGCTGTCGAAATTGGTATGGGTCGCGTCGTCGCCGTAATAGGTCCCGCCGTTCTGAAGCAGCAGCAGCGGGAACATGTCCTTGGCGCCCATGCCGTTATCCACGGCCGTGGCGGCGGAGATGACCGTATAGGGCAACCCGATGGACATGTGGTTCTGCTGAAGCCGGGGAATCATTTTATAGACGTCACTCCAGGTCTGTGGGATGTTAAGCCCCAGCCTTGCCAGAATATCGGTCCGGTAGAACATCATGAAAAACGCCTGGGTGTTCGGAACCGCATACACCCCTTCGTTAAAGGTATAAGGCACGGCGGACGTGGCGGAAAACCGCTTCATGACATCCTCGTAGGTATCGAATCCGCTGAGATCTTTCAGGGCGCCGCGGCAGGCGAGGTTGACGGGCTGGCCTCTGGCGATGCCGATGGCCACGTCGGGTCCCGACCCGGCCAGGGTCGCCTCGATAAATCCGGCCTGCACCAGGCTGAGATTCACCTGGATCCCCGTTTTCTGCGTGTAGTCGTCGGTGATCAGATCCTTGAGAATCTGCACCTGGTCACGGCCGGAATTCATCCAGACCGTGATGGCGGCTTTGCTATCTGAATAATCCCCGATGCTGTTGTAGTCCTCGGTGAAGGACGCGATAAAGGACCCGACCAGATGTTTGAGATTCGCCCACAGAGACGATTTGGGCGAGGGCAGTTCGGCGTCTTTCTCGTGAATCAGGATATAATCCAGCTCCAGCGGCTGTTCCAGGCTGCCGTATACCCAGGAGGAAAGGGAACTGATGGTATCGCGGAAATTGGTAATCCGCTGCGGAATGGAAGCCGGTTTGTTCAGCATACTGCGCAGCTGATCGGCCGCGCGGCGGATGGTCTCGGACTGGGTCGATTTGCTGCCGTTGAGCTCATCATACCGGTCGGCCGCGCTGGAAAGGCGGTCCCTCAGAGAGGTCAGAGAATCGATCAGGCCGGGTATTTCCTTGTCGAGATAGTAGTCCCGGTACTTGTCGGGAGTAGTGCCGGTGATCATCACCATCTCGATGTAGAGGCTGTTCATTTCACGGTTGATTTCTTCAACCGCCTGCAGAACCTCCGCCCATTTTCCCATCGTCACTTCCATGCGGAGTTCGTTGTCGCCCTTTGTCAGAAACACCGGACAAGGGTCTCCGTTTTCATCCACGATGGTCATGGTGTCCCAATTGACGCCATAAGGAAACGCCACGTTTTCATAGGCGGTGCTGGGAATGCTGCCGTTGACATACAGGCTGCGGAACGAGGACTGCCCCGTTTGGAGATTTTGGCGGTATTTCAGCGTTATGTAGTAGAGGCCGTCCTCCGGGATATCCTGAATATGGTACGAAATCCATTGCCCTGGAGCGGACCAGCTGTCCTGTCCGATCACATTGCGGCGGATTTTGGAAACGTGGTACGGTTCCGTCGCGGGGCTGGTGCGGTCATAGAGCGGATAGATCGACTGGCTGGATTTGCGGGCGGTCATCTCTGCCTGCACTTTGAGATATCCGTCCCCTCCGATGCGGCCGGGCGTCGCGCCCGCCTTTTCATAGTCGGCGGCCGCCTGCTCGACGGTCTGGACAGCTGTTGTCCCCGTCAGCCGGATATCTCGCAGATACACGCTGTCTTCCCCGCCGCGGATCGTGAAGCTGTGGTCCCCGGCGGTCAGAAACACCTGCAGCGGCGTATTGGTGAAAAGAGACTGGTCCTTGAGCTGTAAAGAGGTCCAATCGGTGATCTCTTCCTGCTTCGGAATCAGGTCGTTGCCCCGCTGATCCTGCAGAATGCCGGTGGCATCCTTCCAGATCCGGCCGAGAGACACGGCCTCGCTCTGGGAATAGGGGTGTTCGCCATCCACCAGAAAACCGATTTCGGCGTCTTTTCGATTGCCCTTCTGATTGACGTAGACCAGAGATACGCAGTACAGACCGTCCTGCGGAACCGTCACCGTCCAGGACGCGGTCCCGCCGTCCCCGAATCTCAGGGAATCTTTGTCCAGATAGGTCTCCCGGACAACTTCACCGGACAGAACAGCCTGCTCGAGCGGCAGCATGAGATCCTCCCCGGTATAGGCCGAGGCGCCGCTTTGGCTCAGATATTGGAAATATTCCCCCTGGGTGCCCGTATCGGAGGACGCGGCAGCATCCGTCCCCGCATCGCCTGTCCCGGCCCCGGACGCCATCAGGCCGCCCGGGACGAGAAGCAGCAGGGATAAAAAGCCGCTGCATAAGCGTTTCGCCAAATAGTGAGAAGACTTCAACGTGCTTCGCCGCCTTTCCTATTTCTCAGAGGGTTGCGAGGACTCGTACCGCCGCTGATATTCGGTCGGCGAGCAGCCCATGATTTTTTTAAACACCTTGCCGAACGATTGGGCCGACTCATAGTTGAGAGAGGACGCAATCTGGGTGATGGAGGACTTTTTATACTTAAGCAAATCGAGACTCGCTTCGATTTTTTTCATGCTGACATATGCCTGCAGCGTCGTCCCCATTTTTTCCCGGAAGAGATGGGAGAGATAGCTGTGGCTGTAGCCCAGGTTTTCCGCGATGCTTTTAACCGAATCGATCTCATAAATGTTGTTGTCGATGTAACGGATGATCGAATAAACCGATTGGCCGATCATCTTCTGTCCTTCCTTCGGAACAAACACGTTCGGTTTGACGGAGAGCAGCAATCGGTAGGTCTGCACCAGGATCTGCTTGATGTAGCATTCGACCATGATATCGTTGTAAACCGGTTTGCCGTACATCTCGTTGATCAGCATATAGATGAGGGTACGGACATCCCCCGTATCCCGCACCAGGTAGGACGGAGGCTTGGCGAAAATCCGCATGATGTCCTGCAAATCCCGCTGGTCGAACCCTTCTACGAATTCGAAACCGATGTAGGCGAAACGCAGATTCTGGTTTTTATCCGCCACGATACGATGGGTTTTTCCCATCGGAACAATGTGGATATCCCCCTGCTTGGCCGGGAGCGCCGCGCCTTCGGTATAAAAAACCCCCTGCCCGGATATCACGTAACTGATTTCATGGCAGCCCTGCAGGTGGGTCGGCATCTCGTATCCGGGTTCGGTGCTGAGCTCTCCAATCTGCCAAACCTTTACGAACTCCATTGGAAGCGGATGGTCGAAATAGGTTGTTTCGAATTCAAACAACCGCCCGTTGTATCCACTTTTCAGCACATCGCTTCCCCCCAACCGTCGTCAAGAGCCCGTCCTTCCGGATAAGATACGGGCATATTCCGAAATTTCGGGCAGCCGCCCATACAAGTTGTAATAGTCTTCGCCCAGATAACAGGCAAAACAGGTCACGCTGGAGATTCCCAGAGAGTTGTAATAGTCCATGTCTTTCGCCAGGGTGTCGGCCCTAAGCGTGAACGGTTTAGGCGGCTTTTTCCAGCCCGAAAACAGAGAATTATCCAGCCAGTAATCGAGAGCCTGCGCGTTTTCCGTCCCAAACAGCGTGAGGAGCTCGGGAAGATGCTCGATTTCCTTGCAGTTCTTTTCGCTCGTCGGATCGGCGAGACCCTTGTCGAAATCCCGGATCATGGGCGCAAATTCCAGAAAAATCCCCTTCTCCGGTTTCACAATCTTGGGAGCGCTGTTGGTATCGTGATAGGCGAGGAAGCACTGCATCGCCTTCGGATTCTCCATCCGCAGCCCGCGCAGGATCGCATTATAAACGAGCAGGGCCGCGTCCGCAGCGGAATACCGCTGACAGTCCGGGCAATGGCACTGCGATTCCGCCACGTCGTCAAGCCAGAAATAATACCGGTTGGAACGCGGACGGTAGAGTTTGGCCAGCTTGGCCGCGTTCTCTGAGATCACCTCCAGCGCCTCCGCATTGGAAACGCAGAGATTATAATCGTTGACCCGCTCCCCTTTTTCGTTCATACGGAACCATTCCGGATGGTCGGCAAACGCGTCCCTGGGAAGAAGCCAAGACAGCGCATGCATCTCCATTTCCACCGAAACGCCGCGGTTTTCCAGCCTCTCGATTTCCCGGCGGTTCTCGGTGTTCAAAAACGCTTCGAGCACCTGATAGACCGTGCGTCCCTCCGACGCTCCGGGATGAATACCCAAAAGGTTCAAATCGGTTCCTTCCAACAATTTGAACCAGTAGGGTCCAAATTCGTCGGGCATAATGACAACGCCGCGTCTGCTCAACAAATTCAATCACTCCAAACAACAAATATAGACATTTGCATGCCAAAAATTCGAAATATGAATATGTCATCCGAATTTCGGTTTCCAATGGTTCCCAGCGGCTTATCACTAGAAAATCATGGTGCTTATTGACAATATTTCTCATAAAATCAAAAGCCTTAGAAGTCAATTTCTCCAATCCGACTTTATTATAAGCGAAACCCACCCCAAAAAGCGTTCCATCATTTGCCGTGCTCGGTGTCTGAATTTGCTGTCTTTCGTTTGCGGTAAAAAGTGGTACTGATCTGTCGATTTATGTAAAAAGCACGGATTTGAACCCGAGCTGTCTCAGCGGCACCAGACGCCAGGCGAAAATCCGGCATTTTGACCAGCACTTTTACGCCCTTGTCCCATCATGCAAACCGCACTTTTCGACCTGTCCCCGTTCCGGAACTGGTAAGATACAAAAACCGGGGGTTCGGAAAGATCTGGTCTTCCCGAACCCCCGGTTGCCGTTATTCCAATTAGATATCAGTCTTCCACAGGCCATGCAGATTGCAGTACGCATAAGCCGCCACCGGTTCATCGTCGTCCGTGATGCGGAACCGGGCGATCGGCTGGCCGTCAAAGGGCAAATTTTTACGCTGCCCTCCTTTGGTCGTGAGCAGATACACCCATTGGATGCTGTGCTCTTCCGACATCGGATGGGGAACGCTGCCCACATCCACCACGATTTCATCGCCTTCCCGTTTGACAAGCGGCAGATGTTTTTCCCGCGCGCCTTCCGATGTGTTCGCCACAAGCTCCTGCATCGGCTGACCGCAGCACAGCAATTCCCCTCCGCCGTCATGGATGACGCCTAAAAGCGTACCGTCCTTTTTACACAAATAAAACCGATGATGATCTTTCATACAATCGCCCCTTTCCAAATGCTTAACGCTATTGTATGCAGAGACAGGCACTTTATTCCGCATCCGGATAACCCGGCGGCTCCGCGGATGTCCCTGTCAATCCACAGCCATTTTATGTCGAGACTCCTGTGCGAAAACGTGCTCCACAATCCGGCCGGCCACATCCACCCCGGTGCAGGCTGTGACCGCCGCCATGAAGGCGTTGGAATTGACCTCGCAGACAAGGGGGCCGTCGGGGCCGTGGAGCAGATCCACCCCGGCAAAGTCAAGCCCCAGCAAGCGGCAGCAGCGGACGGCCAGTGCCGCCTCTTCCGCCGTCGGTGTATAGGGCCGGGCCTCTCCGCCGCTGCCGATGTTCGCCCGGAAGTCGGATTCCGACCGGCGCTCCATCGCCGCAACCGGCTCCTCCCCCACCACATAAATCCGCACGTCCCGCCCGGCGCTGCCCCCAATGAAGCGCTGGATCAAAAAAGGTCTCGGCCCCATTCCGCGCACAAGCGTTTGGAGCTCCGCCCCGTTCCGGGCCAGATAGACCTGCCCGCCCAGAGAACCGAAGCATTCCTTGACCACCATGGGATAGGGCAGCCGCCGCTCCGCTTCCTCTAAAAAATCCGCCTCCGGCCCCGCCATGCGGTCATAGGTCATGGGAGCCACCAGGGTTTCCGGCATGGGGACTCCACCGCCGCATAAGACAAGCTGCGTCGCCGCTTTGTCGTCGCACAGCGCAACGGCATCGGAACGGTTATAGAGCCGGACACCGCCGGCCTCCATCGCCCGCGCCAGCCGGATATCCTTATCCCAGAACAGCGCATAATCCGATTTGGAGAGATTCCCGCCCTGTCCGTCCGTCACCTGAACCGATCCGTCCAGCACCGCAGTCAGGCGGGTGTTCGGTACAATCCGCAGCGCCCTCCCTCGTTCCGCAGCAGCGCGTTCCAGGCGGACGACCGGGTCAGGCGGGCCGGAGAGATTCCAAAAGCCGTTGTATACGATGTATCCCGCCATAAGCCATCCCTCCGCCGTATCAGGTAAAACTGTGTTCCACGGTCGCCACAACAAACAAACGGGGATCGAGCTTCTGAACCCGCCGTTCAAGTTCCTGGCCCAGCGGCTGCTCTTCTTTATAGCCGTAGGGAACCACCAGATCAAAAATCAGGTTGGTATGGGTTTCCCCGAACACCACCCGGAAATCGTGCAGTTCCAGGCTGCCGTCGATGTCTTTGAGCACGGCCTCGACCATCAGACGCAGGGTCTCCACCCGTTCGTCCTCGGTATCGACCGGGTCCATATGAATACAGGCGAGCACGTGGAACTTCGCCATCAGCTCTTTTTCCACGCAGTCGATCATATCGTGGCTGCGCATCATATCCTCCCTGCAGGGCACTTCCGCATGCAGAGAGACCACGCAACGGCCGGGACCATAGTTGTGCACCATCACATCGTGCACCCCCACGACCCCTTCGTGGGACAGCACCATGTCCTTGATGTTCCGGACCAGCTCCGGATCGGGCGCCTGCCCGAGCAGGGGGGATACGGCCTCCCGCACAATGGAGAAGCCCGACCAGATGACGAACAGCGCCACCGCCGTTCCGACATAGCCGTCGATCGCTACGCCCGTTCCCCATCCGATCAGGGAAGTGACGAGCACGACACCCGTGCAGAGTACATCGTTCCGGCTGTCCGCGCAGGCGGCCTTCAGGGTTTCGGATTGAATGATGCCCCCGATCTTCCGATAAAACAGGGCCATCCAGAGCTTGACCAGGATGGAAACCGCGAGGATCACGACGGTCAGGATCGTGACATCGGTGGGCGTCGGGTGCAGGATTTTGTCCACGGCCGATTTGGCCAGTTCAAAGCCTGCCACCATGATCAGCGCCGCCACCGCCAGGGCGGAGAGATACTCCATCCGCCCGTGGCCAAAGGGATGCTCCTTGTCAGGAGGCGCAGACGAGAGCTTGAATCCCACCAGCGTCACGATGGACGACCCCGCGTCGGAAAGGTTGTTGAACGCGTCGGCCACAATCGCGAGGCTGCCCGAGAGAAGGCCGGCGGCGAGTTTTGCCGCGAACAGCAGGATGTTGGCCGCCAGTCCCGAGGCTCCGGCCAGCCGCCCGTAGGCGTACCGCACCCGGTCGTTTTCCACATCGCCGCGGTTCTTCACGAAGCGGCGTATCAGGGCATCGGTCAGCATGTCCATCCCTCCATCCGCGCAATGGCCAAAGCCACGCCGTCTGCATCGTTTGCGCCGATGATTTCGTCCGCCTGCGCCTGGACCTCCGGCAGGCCGTTGGCCACCACGCAGCCCACGTCCGCCGCCTGCAGCATAGGCAGATCGTTGAGATTGTCCCCGAAAGCCACCACCCGGTCGGCGCCAATCCGGTCTTTAAGGGCCTTCATCGAGACGTGTTTGCCGGCTCCGGCATGAAAGATCTCCATGAACCAGTTGTTTTCCACATACACGTCCCGATATACCACCGTCTGGATGCCCGGAACCTCTTTCAGAGCCGCCGCCAGCGCTTCCATCCGTTCCCGGGTGTCCTGCATGGAAAAATAGAATCCGCCGTTCTCCGGCTCATAGGCCGGCACGATCCGGATGCAGTCGGGGAAACGGGCATTGCGGGCCTCCATGAAAGAGCGCTCGCCTTCCGACGTCACCCCCGTCGTCACCCCCAGCACCTCATGGCCGTGCACCTGATACAGCATCGGCGTTTTGTCATAGCTTTCACAGATATCCAGAATCCGGCGGATGGTTTCCGGGGCGATATCGAGCGTCTCGATCACCTGGCGCCGCACCACGTCATACAGCATCGAGCCATTGCCTAACACAAAGGGCACGTTCCAGTTGACGCCGCCGAGATCCAGCATATTGAGACCGATGAGGGTGCGGGCGGTCGCCGCTGTAAAATAACCGCCTTCCTCTATCAGACGGTTCAAAATTTCCACGGTTTTGGGCGTTAAGCGGGCGCCGGGCGCCAGCAGCGTTCCATCCATATCGCTGATATACAGGGTCTTCATCCTAATTTCCTCACTTTATGGACAAAATATCCGGATTCCCGTCAAGGGAACGGAAAAGATAATCAAAATACGGGGTGCCGTAATGATGGAACCGGCGGTCTTTCACCATCTCCATCAGCTGTCCGCGGGTCACCCAGCGGGCGTCGGCGACCTCCTCCGTCTGCAGAGAGAGCTTCGACAGCGGCACATCCCGCCGGAGCAGCCACAGGTCACACAGGGAATTGCGGCGGCGCATCCGGCCAAGCAGGCGAAAATCCTCCGGTGTGGCCCGGATCCCCAGTTCTTCAGACAACTCACGCACAGCGGCCGTCACGCTGTCCTCTCCCGCCACGGCGGAGCCTCCGGTCACGGCCCAGGTGTCCGGCATAAGTTTCAGATGCGGGGCGCGTTTTTGAATGAGCAGACGGCCTTTGGAATCCTCGATCCAGATATGGACCACCAGGTGATACTGCCCGGGGCGCAGCTTGTCCCCCCGCACCAGTGTTTTTCCAAGGGGCCGGCCCTCGCCGTCCAGCAAATCCCATTTTTCCATGCCAAGCGGCCTCCTTTCTCCGGCGGGTATCAACTCATCTGCCGGAGACAACATACTCTTTATGTTAATCTATTTTACAGAAAATGTCTACCCTTTCCTTATAAATGGTGCTTGCTTCACAATGGGAATTCTATCGCTGATCTTACTTTCATGTATAGTCCGGCAGCGACTGTTTATACTAGTTTGCGTCTTCTTCTCACCTACAAGGACCGCAGCATCTCAAACCGCCGCACGGAGTTTTTTCGTCCTCCGCGCCCACTTCCAAGAGAGAAAAATTTATTCGAAAAAGTTGGAAATTCGCTCTTGACATTCGTGGGGATATCGTGTATGATATTCAAGCAGTTCAGGGTATGCACCATTAGCTCAGTTGGTAGAGCACCTGACTCTTAATCAGGGTGTCCCGGGTTCGAGTCCCTGATGGTGCACCATAAGGCCCGTTGGTCAAGTGGCCTAAGACTCCGGCCTCTCACGCCGGCAACACGAGTTCGAATCTCGTACGGGTCACCAATAGTCGGTGTCGATGGCGGTGGGGGTACACCCGTTCCCATCCCGAACACGGCAGTTAAGCCCACTTGCGCTGACGATACTTGGCTGGAAGCGGCCTGGAAAAATAGGCAGGCGCCGACATCTGTGGGGTTCTTCCCCACAACACATTCCTCCTTAGCTCAGTTGGTAGAGCATGCGGCTGTTAACCGCAGGGTCGTTGGTTCGAGTCCAACAGGGGGAGCCAAAAACAGAGACATGGCTTTTGTCATGTCTCTGTTTTTTTACTGCTATTGGAATCGGAGCCAGGGCCTGTGTTTCGGGAGACGCATCGCGGCTGTTAACTGGCTCAGGTGCCGCCGCTGCCAACGGCAGATGCAGGCGGTGCCTGAGCAGGAAGAAACAAGGAGTTTCACGCCGCGACAGCCAGTGAAACGACTATGTTTCTGACCGATGGTCGTTGGTTTGAGCCGGGCAGGGGGAGCCATGAAAGAAACCTCTTTTGTCTACCAAGACAAAAGAGGTTTCTCATGTTATCAGGGGTGAAATAGCCCAAAGCATAGGTAAATAGGGATAAAAGGGGTTGGAACAGTCATGCAGGCTGCTCCGACCCCTGCTTTTCATTTCAGAGGTCAAAGCAGCAGGCTGCTTTTGGGTGTTCTTGGCTCTTTGAATAAGTCGGCAATCGATGGGCAGGACGGAATGAAGAAAAAATTTTTCTGTTGCTCAACAAAGAAAATAAGCACTATCTTTTATCAAAGGTTTGTGTTATATCATCACAAAATAGACAATTAAACATGCAGCAAGGAGGGGATTTTTTGAATTCTATTCAAGTGAAACGTGCAAAGCGTGTATTCAGTGGCAAATATCGTTATTTAAGATTTGCTTCTTGGCTAATAACATTACTTCCATTGCCGATATTTCTTTTGTTATTTCAATTCAATGAAGCATTTTATAAAGCCGTGCAGGAGGATGAGTTTCTGATCTATTGGCTTGGCTTCGGCTATGTGGCCTTTATCATTATTATCCCTCTGGCTGAAGGATTAATCGAAAATGTGTTGAAAAGAAATATGGAATATGGGAAAAGAATAAAAACAAAAATGTTATCATTGAAAATATAACAATCAACGGAACAGACATTAACGTGACCGGGATGACCGAAGAACAAAAGAAACTATTTGATGCAGCATTTAAGGAGTTTGATAAAGTATTCGAAAAGATTGACGAAGATGATCAAGCATAAATTTGTAAAGAGCGCAGTCCATCATAATTGGTATAGTTGGTTAATAGTGTGTTTTACGCGGTTTTACCTTGATTTTGCTCTGTTTGCGCGGCCTTTTGCATCTAAGCCCTTGAAAGCACTCTATTTTCAATGGCTTTTGCTTTCGTCGGAGCAGACATGTTTGATTTCATCGGCGTTTTTCTGCCACGAATCTCCCCATAAATCTCTGCAGAACCGCTCTTCGCTTCTTTTGGTCTCCCCCCTACTGCTGGACTACTTGGAAAATTCCGAATAAAAAGGAACCGGCCATGGGAAAAACAGAATACGGACATGAAAACGGCAGAAACGGACGAACCTCTCGCCGAAAGAGAGACTCGTCCGTTTCTATATCCTCCGCGGGAGCGAAACTATACGCGGTAGGCTAGAACCCCAGCTCCTGCAGCCAGCCGAGCATGACCTTAGGCCATTCACGCGTTCCGCTGATTCCCGAGGCCAATCCGCAGCCGTGATCCCCGTTTTCATAAATATCCAGCAGATAGGAGATGCCGGCTGCTTTCAAAGCGTCGGCCAACATTGTGCTGTTCTCCACTGGCACGGAGCTGTCCGGCCGGCAATGGAACAGATACATCGGCGGTGTATCCGGACGGACACCCAGCTCGCCCGAAAAACGCTTCGCCAACTCCCGGTCGGATGCCGCTGCACCCAAAAAGTTATACTTTGAGCCGCCGTGGGTGTATTTGCTGTACATGGATACAACCGGATAGCAGAGGACCGCTGCATTGGGACGGGAGGAGATTCTGTCGATGACGTCTCCCGTCTCTTTCCCGTAATCGAAATGCTCCGCCGCCATACACGCAAGATGGCCGCCGGCAGAAAAGCCCATGATCGCGATTTTTTCCGGATCGACACCGTAGTCCTTGGCATAATACCGGACATACCGAATCGCCCGCATCACATCCGACAGCGCAGCATGGTAGTCGTAGGGCGCGACACGATACTTCAGCACGAAGGCGGAAATCCCCCGGGCCATGAAGTATTTGGCAATGTCGACTCCTTCGTATTCGTAGGCAATGGAACCGTAACCGCCGCCCGGACAGATGATGACGCAGCCCCCGGTCGTGTTTCTGGAGGACAGATACTGCGTCAGCGTGGGTACCTGAGCGGCAGTACCGCTATCGTAATACGGAATGTGGCCGGTGGTCTTCCACAGGCTGATCCGAACATGACTGTTGATATCCACTGCTATGCTGGACGGAATGTCCGTCGCGTACGGCAGTCCGGCCGGATCCTCGACCACAGGCGCGTAAGAGGGCCTGGGTGCCTCTGTGGGAATCGTCGGCCCGGAGGAAGAGGCGGTTCCTTCGGTCGAGGACGTCGTATTCTCGCCCTCCCCCGCCGTCGTAGTCACGATCGGAGGCCGTGTCGTCGGATTCGCTGTCGCGGCGGACGTGTCGCTGGAAATAGAGGATTCCTCTGTTCCGCTATTTGCGGTGATTTCGGTATCCTCGGTGGTATTCCACGACGGCTCTGTGGCCGTTCCGCTGCCGTCCAACTCCTCCGGCGGGGTGACAGACGGATTGGAACAAGCTGCCGCCGCCAGGCAAAATACGGCCACAAGCAGCAAGGACAGGATGCTTTTCATACCATAACGCTTCTTTCTGGTCAAATAGTTCTCCTTGTCTTCGTCAGCCAAGCATTCTGAGCTGCTTGAGCATTTCCTCAGCAATAGCCCTGCCCCCCGCGTCGTTGCAGTGGCAGGCATCCAGCATACGGGAGGCGTCAAAGGGTCCGAACCAGTCGTGCATGTTCCAGTACGCGCACCCCGTGTTTCGGGCCACGACAGGATACCCGTCGGTCAGATAAGTCGCCATGCTCTGCCGTGGAATGGGAAGATCGACATCAAAGGTGGAGGTCAGGAGTAGGCGGGCATTCGGGAGAGCACTCTGGACGCGCTGGACGATGGTAGAGAGATAGCGGACTTCCGTCGAGGCGGGAAAGGCGTCGTTTGTCCCCAACAGAATGACGACATAATCGGGATCCAGTTCTTTCAGCGCGGTTTTAAAGAGGGTTTCATCAATGGCGGCGAACTGCTTGGAATTTGCCGCGGCGTTTCCCCAGTTGTGGACGACGCCCTCCTTGCATTCGTTACCTTTCTGCACAAAACCCTGCAGGGTGACTTTGCCGCTCTGCGCGATCAGCTTGACCGTGTTGGTTTTTCCGGAGGCCATTCCCCGCAGGCTGACCTTGGCAGAAGTTAGGGTGTCGCCTGCGGTATCGACCCGAATGGTCTCACAGCCGTCGGTCTCAATGGTAAAGACTCCCCCGCCCGGCTGCTTCAGGTAATAGAAATCTGCGCCCGTTCCTTTAAACCGGACCGAGGTGGCGGCCCCGGCCGTTTCGGTGCTGATCCATATACCGCAAGGGGAGGCTGTAGCCGGGGGATTGCTGTCGGTCATATCGTGTCTTGTCCACTTGCCGTCATTTTTGATGTAGACACCATTGCGGAAGCCGCAGAGGAAATTGGCCGATAGCGGCCGATACCCATTGGCGAACCGGCCGCTGTTTCCTTCCAAAATCTCTTCCAGCTGGCCGGTAATATGGCCATATTCCGTGTTGGAATCCCCGATCACCAGCACATTCATATCGGACCCGGTCTCCGACACTGGCGGAGACGTCGTCGGTGCCGCTGTTGGTGCCGCCGTAGAATCGGTGGTGGAGATGGTGGTGGCGGTTGTGGGCTTTTCGGTGGAGGATATCGTCCCGGAGGTCGGATCGGCGGCGGTATCCGATGTAGAAGAGGGCACGATACCGCTTGTATCCGCAGTGCCGCCCGAGGTGGCGGTCGTTTGTGTCCCGTCTTGGGTGATGGTGCCTCCCGCTTCCTGAGAGAGAGTCCCGCCGCTGTCCTTTGAACAGGAGGAAAACGTCAACGTGATTGTGAAAACGGCTAATAAAGCCAAACATTTTTTCATAGACAGGATCCTTTCTTATTTCCGCCCAGGGCGCGGCCGCTTTTCATGGCTCGCCTTCCTGCTCCCGTATCTTTTGTATCTGTATATAAAGCTCCTGCGCCATCTGCATCATGCCGTAATCATTCGGATGCAGGCCGTCCACCGTCGTTTCATACTGAACAGAGTGGCCTTTAAAAAATTTCTGCATACGGCTGCGGTAAAAATACAGATGGCGGTCCCCCTGCAAAACCCGCTGCCGGTAGGTTTCGGTTTCCACCTGGACCTTTTCCTCTGTTACCGGGGCAGATTCCGCAAAACGATTGAATGCGAATACCGGCAGCGCGTAAATCAGGATCGGCGTGTGCGGGTAACGCTGCCGCAAGATATCCAAAAATACCGGCAGATGTTCCTGCAGATACCGGGCGTGCGGGCAATTTCCTGCGGTATTGATAATGAATAGGCGGACGTCATCAATTTTGCTCAGAGCCTTTGCCACCGAAGCTTCCGCTTTGCCGCTGCCGGAAAAACCCCAGTTGATGAACTCAGTGTCCATCCAGCGCGACAGGATGTTGGTGTAGGCCATGCCGGGGCGGCTGGCGCAGGCGCCTTGGTCGATAGATCCGCCGTAAACGGCGATCCGCCCCTTTTGGAGCGGATGCGGCGGCAGGACGGCGGCATCATCGTCCACACCCAGCTCCACCTTTTCCACACCCTTGTACAGCGGAAAATTGAGTATCACATTCAGCTCTCGCTTCTGAGAAAAGGACAGGAGAGTGGAGATATATTCCTGGCCGCGCTCCTCCAGCCGTGCCGTGGAAAAATACAGGGGCTCGTCCGTTCCTTCGCTTATGTAGCAGTCAAACCCACCCTCTCCGGTGGCGGTCATATGATCCATTTCCGGCTCCGCGCTCAGCTTCACCCGGATGTCGAGCGTCCCTAAGACGGCCCGGAACCGGATCTGGCCTCCGGCGGTCTGACCTGCCAGGAAATCCACCTCTTTCGGCAGCGGTTCCGGCGGGTTTACCTGCACCCTCCGATACGCATGGTCCCGGGAATAAAAAGGGAACCCGCAAAGCTCAAAAGGCTGGTTTTCAGGGGAGAGCCATTTCATGATACGATTCGTCCTTTCATGATACGCAGACCGGGGAATCCGTCCCGCTGCTGCCGGATTCGGCACACGGCGGGACGGATTCGGGTTCCCCGCTTTAAGAAGAAAGACGGCGGGGGGGATCCGCCTTGTTTTTAGCTGCGCGTGGTTTTTCTGCGCGTAACCGCCTGGTATCCGACCATCAGCAAGGCCGAAGCGGCCAGCAGAACGGCAGCACCTGCCAAGGAATCCACACCGGTTTCGGGAGAGGAAGAATCTCCTTTGCTGGAATCGGGATCCGATGGATCAGACGTATTGGGTGTATCCGAGGTATCCGGTGCGTCGGACGTATCAGACGTATCGGATGTGTCCGGACCCTCGGGCACTTCAACGCCTTCGGCGATGCCGGCGACACGGAAGTCCCGCACATACATGTCCCCGAGCTCCAGATAGAAGCCGACGCCGTAAACATGGCCCAGGTTTCCATCCACGGTCTGATCGGCCAGCTCGGTTGTTTTGCATTGCAGCCCTTCCTGCAAATCCACGCCGATCCAGCCGGAATACCCCGCATCGATGACGATATGGTTCCAGTTGTCGGCCGTGGTAGTCCGTTCTATGAAGTCCCCGTCCTGTTCCATATAATATTTCGCGCCGGCAAACTCACTGTTGAAATACCCTTGCACCATACCCGTTTCCGGATCATTATCCACGGCCAGGCACAGATTGATAAAGACCTTGTCGAGGGTATCGACATAAAACCAGAAGATGCTTCCGTCGCTCCAATCTGTGACGGCATGGTTCTCGGCCATCAACAGGTCGACATACACACCGGCGTGCCATTGGGCCGAAATCCGCTCGTAGAAGAGCCAATCCTTGCCGTCCCGTTCTTCCACCGACACGACCACGTCTTGATCCACATTGTTGTTGAAAACGCCGCCCACGCCGCTGATTTCAGTTAGCATCTCGTCTTTGGGCAGATAGGAGAGGTCCAGAACCGGCTTGGCGTCGTCCGGGCTGACGTCCACTTTTTCCGGAAGCCCTTTGGCAATTCCGTCCACACGGAAATCGCGGACATAGAGTTCGCCCGCATCCACATCGAAGCCGAGCCCGTAGATGGTGTCGTCGTGGCCTTCGAAGGTCTGATCCTGGAAATGCCCCGCCATGCATTTGAGCCCCTCGGCCACGTCCACGCCGACCCAGCCGACATAGTTTGCGGGCAGGACGATATGGCTCCAGTTAGCCCCTGTGGTATAGGTGGCTATGAAACCGTCGTCGCCTTCCACATAGTATTTTGCCCCTGTGAACATACTGCTGAAATAGCTCTGCACCATCCCGCTGTTCTGGTCGTCCACCCCCAGAAGCAGATCGCAGTAGACAGATCCTTCGGTCTCCACATAGAACCAAACCGTCGTGGCGCCGGTCCAGTCGGTGACGCCTCGGCCCCCGTCTCTGGCCACGAGCATGTCGATATACTTGCCGGCGCAGTATTCGCTGGAAATGATCTCGTAATGAATCCAATCCTCCTCCGAGCGGGTCTCTACTGTGACCACGAGATCCTCGTCCACCGGTTGGAGAGACGGATAAAAGGATTGGACTCCCTCGATTTCGGTCAGAACCTGATCTTTGGGCAGATAAGAGAAATTCAGGACCGGTTTCGCATTATCCGGGCTGACCTCCGCCTTTTCCGGAAGTCCTGCGGCAATGCCGCTTACACGAAAATCACGGACATAGAGGTCACCGGCGTCCACATCGAAGCCAAGACCGTAGATGGTGTCGTCGTGGCCTTCAAAGGTCTGATCCTGGAAATGTCCCGCCTTGCAGGTGATGCCGTCGGCTACATCCACCCCGACCCAGCCGGTATAGTTTTCTGGCAGGACGATGTGATTCCAATTGTCCGACGTGGTGGCCCTGGCGACAAACGCGCCGTCCTGTTCGACATAGTATGTCGCGCCCTCGAACAGGCTGTTGAACCACCCTTGTACGGAACCGCTGCTGCCGTTGTCAACGCCCAGCAGCAGATCGCAGTAAACGGTCCCCTCGGTCTCCACGTAGAACCAGATCGTCGTGGCCCCGGTCCAATCGATTACAGCTTTGCCGCCGTCTTTGGCTACGAGGAGATCTAGATATTTGCCGGAACACCACTCGGTGGTCAATACATCATAATGCAGGTAGTCGCGGCCGGAGCGGGTTTCGGCCTTTACGACCAAGTCCTCATCCACCTTTTCACTGCTGTAGAGAGCTCTGACGCCCTCGGTCTCGGTCAGGACCTGATTCTTAGGCAGATAGGAAAAATCCAGGACCGGCCTGGCGGTGGAGGGGGTATCGGTGACGGCGGGAGGTTCGGCCGTTGCACCGATGCCAACGCTCAGCATAACGGTCAGAAGGACCATAGTCAGCAAAAGAACGCCTATCCGGGTCTTGTTTTTCATTTTCAGGACCTCTTTCTTTGCAAGCTTCAATTTTTGCCTGGCAGGGACAGACTTCCGTACGGCTCCCATCCGGAGCGTGAGCATATCGGTTATGAGCTCATGGGCTTCCACTCCTTTACGGCTATAGTAAGGCGGAGAAAAATGCCATTTCGTATCGTGCGAAAACAGCAGGAGCAACCATACCAGAAGGCGTATCTATATATATCAAATCGTGACATATTAAGCTCAAAAAATATAAATAGACGAATTTATTTTAGATAAAACTAGATCAAATTTACTATTATATCAACTAATGACATTATATAAGCTTTTTACATGTTTGTCAATAGGCAATGATTTTTAACTTCTATATCAGCAAAATTCTATGAGCATCCAATGTATTTAGACCGTTGTTCTCTGTATGAGGAACAGTCGTGTTCGTCGGTAGTTATTTGACCGGGTTCTTTTCTGTTTATCGTATAGACTCCAAACAACGCCTTGGCCGTGCGTCTCAGAGACGCTGCGGCCATTTGTTTTCCAACCACAAAGCATGAAACCGAGGGATCCAAAACATCGCCGTCGCCCCCAATCCAAACCAGAAATCCATGCTCCCTTTTCCCTTCCCCTTTCCGCCGGGGACGGTATCCGGAAGGAATGCAGTGCCGTTTTTATTGTAATCCCTCCGTGGGCATGCTATAATGGCGGCATAACGACGGCTTCCACGCCTGACGGCGAAGCCGCTTAACCTATATCAACGGAGGAAACGGCATGAACGACACCATGGACACCATACTCGGCAAAATCGCCTCACCGGACAACGCCTATGGCGGCGGGGGTGTCTCGGCCCTGGCCGGCTCCCTCGGCACCTCGCTCGCCCGGATGGTCTGTCATCTGCAGGAACGCAAGACAGAAGCCCCCCTGCAGGCGGCATACGCGGAAATTCTGGATCAGCTGAATGGCCTCGAAAAACGGCTGCTCGACCTGTTTGAGGAGGATGCCCGGTCTTTTGAACCCCTGCAGGCCATGTACAAAGTCAGACCTCAGACCGAGCAGGAAAAACAGGAAAAAGCCGCCCGCATGGCGGTCCTGCTCGAACAGGCGGCCGGAACCCCGCTCGAGATCATGGAAACCGGCTGCGCCGCGCTGCGTCTGCTCGACCGGCTGGCGGATATCTGTCCGAAGCTGCTGATCAGCGACATTGGAATCGCCGTCTCCCTCTGCCACACCTGTGTCAAGGGCGCCGAGTACAACGTGGCGATCAACGCCGGCATGATCAAGGAGCCGGACCGTGCCGCTCCTCTCTTCGCGCAGCGGGACCGCCTGCGCCGGGAGGCCGACACCCTGTCCGGTGCCATGATGAAAAAAGTGGAGGACAAGCTGGGCTGATGCCCGCTGTTCATAAAGGAGATGGACCATATGAGCACCTTTTTTAACTGCAAAGAGGTATCGGCTAAAATCGACGCCGCCACCGCCGAGACGCTGCGGGGACTCGCGGCCGCGAATGTACAGCCCTGCCTCGCTCTGTTCCAGATCGGCGACAAGGCGGATGAAAGCACCTACGCCTCCGCGATCATCCGCAAATGCGCGCTTCTGGGAGTAAAAACCGAGCTGCATCGGTTCCCGGAGAATGTCAGTTCCGCGGAATATCTGGCGGCATTCCGGCAGGCCAACGACAACGACGATGTGGACGGCCTGCTGCTGCTTCAGCCGCTTCCCCGCCATATTGAAGCGGAGATCATCAAGCGGGAGATCCGGCCGGAAAAAGACGTTGACGGATTTGGATACACCAATATGGCGTATCTGTACGCGGGTGATTCCCGCGCTTTGCCGCCCTGCACGGCCCAGGCCGTGATCGAAATTTTGGAGCATTACGGTGTGGATCTGGCAGGAAAAAACGCCACCGTGGTCGGGCGCAGCACGGTCGTGGGCAAACCACTCTCCCTGCTGCTGCTGGCCCGGAACGCAACCGTGACTATGTGCCATTCGAGGACGAAGGACCTCGCGGAGGTCTGCCGCCAGGCGGAGCTGCTGATTTCCGCGACGGGCAAAGCCCATCTCATCGGCCGCTCTCACGTAACGGAACGCACGGTCCTTGTCGACGTCGGTGTCAGCGAGGATGAAGCCGGCGTTCTCTGCGGCGATGTGGACGTACCGGAGGTGCAGGACATCGTCTGCCGCATGACCAAAAGCAGCCTCTCCCTCGGTTCCATCACCACCTCGGTGCTGCTTCGCCATACCGCGGCCTCCGCCGCCCGCCGTGCGTAAAGCAGCCCTTCGCCTGGATCCTGCCGGATGGCCGTCTTTCGCTGCAAAACTGCCTTCAACGGTCCAACGATCATCGGCATAAGTCAAATTCATTAAAAAGGCCGTCCTATTTTCTCAGAAGGTCCCTCTCCGGCTCCGCCATGCGGGCCACAAAGTCCTCCGCTATATCCCGCAGATGATCGGGTGAAAGATCCCCTCGATTGCAGAGATCAATCAGGGGCGCCAAAACCCCGGGATCCCTCGCCAAATCGTCGATCTCCTGCTCTCCGTATCGAATGCCGTAGGCCCGATAGGAGATGCCTTCCAGTGTCCGCTGTTTTTCCGTCATCTCGCACTGCAAATTTACAACCACCCATCCTATATTTCCCCACCCGGCAAGCGCGTGGGCACACAAGAAGATGAGCTATGCCAAAAGGCATGGCCCAACTCCCCACATGTGCAGATGTCGGCGGTATCGAAAACAGGTAGGATAACATGTGAACTAATTTCACACATCCTCCTGCAAATGGCCCTTATTTCTACCCAAACACTCAGCTTTTGAAGAGATCGGAAGGAGGCACATTCAGAGAATGGGAGATTCGTTCAATCACATCCACCGTGGTGTTTCCCGTACCGTGCTCCACATGGCGCAGCTGGGACAAGCTGAGTTCCGCAGCACTTGCAAGCTGCATTTGTGTCATATGGGCTTGAGTCCGATACCGGACAATATTTTCGCCTAACGTTTTTCTCAAATTCATATCCAATCCCCTTTTTATTTTAAAGGGAATATATGGAAATATCAAGCCGTATATCCCGGCGCCGATATACGAGTGCCAATTTTTCACAAAAATCGACAAATTTCGGGCAGACTCTGCCATATTCCGATTGATTTGACAGACATGCTATACTGGTTACGGATTACGTGTACCGTATTCAGTTGAATGATCAACGGAGGTCTTCTCATGCAGATAAACAAGTTTTATATTGGGAATGCCGGCTGGATCGCGCTGCTTCTGGCCGGCACGGTCGTTCTCTCTTCCTGCGGCGAGTCCCGGACCGTTTTACCGGAAGCTCTTCCCCCATCGTCGGAAGGGATCGCCTCCTCCACCGACGTGTCGAACGAGTCCAGCACTACACTCCCCGGCGGCACGTCGGGCGAAGAGCCGACAGCATCTGCCAACGGCATCCCCGCCGACACTCCGGAATCCGGAACCATCCCGGATTCCGAACCCGATCAGACAGACAACACGGGATCATCAAGTTTTCCGGGGACGAGCGGCATGTCCGATACGTCGGGGACTTCCGGAACGACCGGCACGATTCCAACCGAAACGCCGCTCACCGAAACGCAGCAGCTCCTCCGCACCTATCACGGCGCCCTGGACAATCTGATGAACGCTGCCTGTGCGGAGTCGATTCTGACCGGTCGGACGACCGCCACCTTATTCGGCGGCGTCAAATTCGAACAGGATACCAAAGTTACCCGCCGTTTCGTACGAAACGGCTCCGTCCTTGACGCGGTATCCTGGTACGATTCGACCAGCAGTCTCAAAACCATCCGCCAAACGGTGGTTAAGACCGCATCCGGATACAGCGTACAAGACAAAGACGGATCTCCCTCCGCCTATGAGAAAGCTGATTATTTGGCGGCATACGGCATCGCCCCCGAAACCTTTGTCCCCTATATCATCGAGGAAGATACCCTGCTTTCCGCTCCCACCCGATCCGTCTCGGGCGGTGCGACCCGGATCACGTTCTCCCTCCACCCGCAAAAAGCCGCGGAAGCCTATGCGCGGTCCGTCAAAGCCATGGTGGGCAGCACCGCCGAGTTTCTCGGAATGAACAGCATCACCGTCACGGCAAAGATCGAAAACGGCATCTTGACCGGCATGACCATAGAGGAATCGTACACCATGAAGATGGTGATTCGGATCACCTGCACATCCAAGTTTGAGCAGACGTTCCAAAACATTGGCAGCGGCATCGTGAAGGATTGGTGATCCTTCCGACGCCGCTGCCTTTTACCGGTCTTTCTTTTTGGTTTGATACTTGCTGAGCTTCTCGAGATCCGCGTTTTCTCCGATAACCACCAACAGATCGCCATCGTGGATGATATCATCGCCGGCAGGCGCAACGTTCAGCACCTTGCCCGACCGGATGGCCACCACATTGATGCCGTATTTCAGGCGGATGTTGCTGTCCCGCAGGGTATGCCCCACCCATTCGTCGAGCGCCTGGATTTCCATAAGGCTGTGGCGGGCGGAAAGCTCCATATAATCGATCAGATTGTTGCTGGAAAGGTTCCGCGCCAGCCGGATTCCCATATCCTTTTCCGGCATAATCACTTTATCCGCACCGATCCGTTCCAGAATCTTCGCGTGGGATTCCCCGGTCGCCTGGGCGACAACGCGGGCGGCGCCGTGATCCTTGAGGGCAATGGTCGCAAGGCAGCTGATCTCCACGTCCTTGACGCTGAGCACCACGACGTCGAAGTTCCGCAACCCCAGAGAATCGAGAGCATCGTTGTCGAGAATATCGGCCTGCACCACATGGGTGATATCATGGGCCAGATCGGCCACACGCTCGGGGTCGTTGTCCACCCCCAACACTTCCACGCCCATGGTGGTCAGGGAACGCGCCACGCTCGCGCCAAACCGGCTGAGCCCCAATACCGCAATTTGTTTCATCTGATTTTCTTCCGCCTTTCTCCCGTGTCCGGATCCGCGCATCGGGACCGTTTATCCCACCATGATCCGTTCTTCCGGATACCGCACGGCGTCCGGCTTGCGCATGCCTCCCGCCAGGGCCATCGATACCGTGAGGGGACCGACCCGCCCGATGAACATCGTCAGAATGATGAGCACCTTGGAAACGACATTTAAGGTGGGGGTGATCCCCGTCGACAGGCCGACGGTTCCGAAAGCCGAAACCACCTCGTACATCACGTCGGCGAGCACGGTGGTTCCCCCGGTCATGGACTCGATCGCACTGATGATGACCGTATCGACCAATACCAGGCCGAGCGCCAGAAACACGATGGCCTGCGCCCGCCGCACCAACATGAGGTTTAAGCGGCGCCCACGGATATTATAATCCTCTTTGCGCCGGATCATGACAATCACCGACAGCAGCACGATAAAAAAGGTGGTCGTCTTGATACCGCCGCCGGTGGAAGCCGGAGAGGCGCCGATAAACATCAAAATGATGCTGATCATCTGGCCGGCGGGCGTCAAATCCCCCTGTCCGATGGTATCAAACCCGGCCGTGCGCAGCGTGACCGACTGGAAAGCTCCCGCCATCACTTTTTCGGCCGGATTCAGACCGTTTCCCAGAGTTTTGGGATTGTTCCATTCCAGCAGACAGATCAGCAGAGTACCGGCCAGCACCAGAATGCCCGTCATCAGCAGAACAATACGGGAATGGAGGGTCAGACGGCTCCAGCGCCGCGTATGCATCACGTCCAGGATCACGGAAAAGCCAATGCCGCCCAGGAGAATCAGCCCCATAACCGTGAAATTGATCACCGGATCCGAAACATATGGGGTAATGGAATTTTCAAATCCAAAGGGATCAAAGCCTGCGTTGCAGAAAGCAGACACCGACATAAACACCGCGTAATAAATCGCCTGGCCCAGATCGTACTCAAAGGCAAAGCGGACGGCAAAGATGACACAGGCAATCCCCTCAATGGAGAACGTAACCAGCAGGGCGTTGCGCACCAGCCGGACTGTGCCCTGCAGGGATTCCGCGTTGAACGCTTCCTGAATCACCAAACGTTCCCGCAGCGTGATGCGTTTGCCGATCATCATGAACACCATGGCCGTGATGGTCATGAACCCCAGCCCGCCGATCTGAATCAGGCAGAGGATGACGATTTGGCCGAACAGGGAAAAGGTAACACCGGTATTCACTACAATCAGTCCGGTCACGCACACCGCCGATGTGGCTGTGAACACCGCGTCCACAAACCCCAAGGTATCCCGGTCAACCGTGGCGATCGGCAGCGTCAGCAGCAGTCCGCCCAGCAGGATGACGCAAAGAAAGCCCATGGCCAGAATCTGGACGGGCTTGAGAGAATGTATTTTTTTCTGCAGCCATTGACCCATGTTCGGAATGCCTCCGCCCAAAAACACCGGCTCAACCAAATGCCGCCTGATA
>CABQAA010000003.1 GCA_902461995.1 uncultured Oscillospiraceae bacterium
CATCTGAAACCGACCGAATTTTCAGCGAACTCGCCCGGCGGTACGTAGACCTCGAGGGCGACGCCCTGCATCAGGAACTCCGGCAGCAGCCGGGGCAGCCCTATACCCCCCGATTGGATCAGACGATCCACCGCCATACCCGCGGCCGGGTTCTTCGCCTCGCAGCGGTGGGCGTGGCCTGTGCGGCCGCCTGTCTGCTCGCGGTCGTCGCCCTGCCCTCCCTGTTTCATTCTCCCGTTCCGTCGCCGGCGGCTTCCCTTTCGGAAGAAGGCCTCCCTTTTTCCCTGCCCGTGAATCTGACGGTCTCCTCTATGGAGCAGGACCAGGGAAAACAAATCGTATATCTGAAAGACACATATGAAGACGACATCGTCCTGGTGATGGAAACGGCGGATACCCACCCTTCCGGCACGGGGCTTACCGAACAGCACCTTGGCCGCCAAACGGTCTATACCCGGCAGACGCCCGACTATCAGCTCCTGACGCTGCAGAAGAACGGCACCCTGTACACCCTGACCTGCCGCTATGAACTCGACACGCTGATGGCCGTCGGCGAACAAATTGTAAAAGGCCTGTAATGTTTTTCCTCCCACCCGGGTTTCTCTTTATGAAAGCCCTAAAAACGATGATGAGGAGGCAAGAAAATGAACAAGCGGATCCGCATAGGTCAAGCCGTCCCGGCCGCCCTGCTTGCAGGCGCCCTGCTGCTGGCGGGCTGCAGCAAAGGGGGCAGTTTCGACTCGGGCACCAGACCGAACCCGGGTGCCAATATCTTTTACGACTCTCCCATGGAAAGCCCGGACAACGAGACCTATCTGGAGATCACGGACAATCCCGTTACCGCGGCTTCGGCCGTATCCACCGTCACCTTTTCCCTGAAGGTAGACACGGCCTCTTACAGCAATGTGTCCCGGTATTTGAACCAAGGGCAGCTGCCCCCGGCCGATGCCGTACGGACCGAGGAGCTGCTGAACTATTTTCGCTATGAGGAACCGCTGGAGCCCTCGGACGGCTCTCCTTTCGCCGTCTATACCGAAATCGGGCCTTCCCCGCTGCGTAAAGACCGGCAGATGGCTTTCATCCGGGTTAAAACTCTGGAGGTCGACAAAAGCGAACTCCCGCCCTGCAACCTCACCTTTTTAATCGATACATCCGGCTCGATGAACTCTTATGACAAGCTGCCCCTGCTGAAAACCGCGTTCAGCCTTCTGGTGGAAACCCTCGATGAAGATGACCGGGTCTCCATCGTCACCTATGCCGGCAGCTCGGAAATCGTGTTGGACAGCGCCGGCGGCGGCGATAAAACGGCCATTTTAGACGCGATCTATAATCTCAAGGCTTCCGGTTCCACGGCCGGGGCCAAAGGCATACAAACCGCTTACGCCCTCGCAGAAAAGAATTTCAGGGAGGGCGGCAACAACCGGGTGATCCTGGCAACCGACGGCGACTTCAACGTCGGCATGTCGAATACCGACGACCTGGCCACCTTCATCGGTGAAAAACGGGACAGCGGCGTCTACCTGAGCATTCTGGGCTTCGGGAGCGGCAACATCCGGGACGATATCATGGAAACCCTCTCGAAAAACGGCAACGGCAACTACGCCTACATCGACACCGTCCAGACCGCAAAAAAAGTCCTGGTGGAAGAGCTCGGCGGCAACCTGTTCACCGTGGCCGACGACGTGAAGGCGCAGGTCGTGTTCGACCCCGATGTGGTCAAAACCTACCGCTTGATCGGGTACGAAAACCGGATGATGAACAATGAGGACTTTGAAGACGATCGGAAAGATGCCGGGGAAATCGGCGCGGGCACCGACGTGGTGGCGCTGTTCGAAATCGAACTCCTCGAACCGGCTGAAAGCGCCGATCCCTTTGAAGTGCGCATCCGCTACAAAAATCCGGGCGAAACTGAGAGCCGCCTCTATACCAAATCGACGATCGATTCCGGCCTTGATACTCCGGCCACCACCGATTTCGGCTTTGCCTGCTCGGTGGCCGCGTTTGGACACCTGCTCCGCCAGTCGGACTATACCGGCAGTGCTACCCCCGCCAGCGTCCTCGCATTGGCCAGCGAAAATATCGGACACGACCCCGGAGGATACCGTCAGGACTATCTTACCCTGCTCAGACGGTATCAAGACATGGTGAAATAGTCACCGCTTCCGGCAGAAAACGCACAAAAAGAGAGGGGAATCGGATGATTTCCCTCTCTTTTTTATATCCTATTCGTTTCGACGTCCTACAGGGACAGAGCGGCGCGGCTGAATGTGACGATGCGGGCTCCGCGGCCCGACAGCTCCAAAGTGTTCCGGCCGGTTTCACCGGACACTGCCGGAAGCAGACGGCCGGACACCTCTTCGATGATTTCCACGAGGGGACCGTCCCAGACGATATCCAGCCGATAACAGCCGTCCGTTCCCACTGTTACCCGATGATCTCCGCAGGCGACCTCGCCGCGGGTCAACACCGCCTCGAAACCGCCGAACCGCAGGCGCAGAACGCCGTCCTCTTCCAGTTCGGTTTCGATCCGGATCCGGCACGGAGAAGCCGCCGGCATCGCAATTGTGCCGTTTTGCAGCTCGATGTCCCGCTGAATCTCCGGTGCCGCTTCTAGGGAGCTTACCTCCGCCGCAAAAGCCGTTCTCAGGGCATAGGAACCGTCCGCCCCTACCGCCAGCGTCAGCTCATACGGCAGGGTATAGGCCCCATGCCAGGGAGCACCCGGCAATCCGACGTTAAAGCGGTGAAGCTGGACACACCGGCCCTTTACACCCGCGAAGCTCTGCCCGCATTGGATCTGATGCCCTTCGTCGAAGACCGCGGCGGGGGCAAGCTGAGTAAAGCGTTCCCCGTCGAAATCCACCGGGGCCCAGTATCCCCTGGCCGACCAGAACACCAGCTGTGTCCGGTCTTTCCCTTCCACGGGAACCTCCAGGATATCGGGGCACTCCCAGTCCGACCACTGGAAATCCGGGAGCCGCTCCCAGTGAAGCAGGTCCGTCGAGGCGCACACGTAATAGAGATGCTCCTCCCCGGAATAGATGACTAAGATATACCGCCCGCTGTCCCGATGCCGGAACACCTTGGGATCCCGGTTGCCGCGGCAGTAGTTGGGCAGAACGGGGTTGTGCGCATAGGGGTGGAAATGCACGCCGCCGTCGGTGGACACCATCAGCCGCTGGGTGGCCGAACCATTCTTGGTGCGGCGGGACTGACCGCCCGCCGCGGTGTAATAGAGCAGCACCGGCGGGGTTGTGCCGTCACCGAGCCCGGAGGCGTTTTCCACGTCCACGAACGCCGTCCCGGAAAAGGCGGGACCGTGTTCATCGGGGATCATAAAGGGAGGGCCGCCCTGCCAACGGCAGAGATCGGTGCTCACCGCGGGCGACCAGCCAAAATTGCAGGTCTCTATCCAGTCGCCGCACTGAGTGCCGTACGGATTGTGCTGGAAAAACGCGTGGTACACGCCATCCAGAGCATATAGGCCGTTCGGATCCCCCATGATGCCGCGAAACGGTGTAAAATGCACCTGCGGCCGGCCATCGTCCGGCTGCTTCGTCCAGGTGCGCGGCTTCGCCTCGCACACGAGTGTTTCTAGGCGTTCGTCGGAGAGCTCGTCGATCCGCAGCCGGAGGGTTTCCCCCATCCACCGTTCCACATGACAAGGTACAAAATAGGCCGGGTCGTCAAAATCCAGCTCGACATAGAATTCATAGAGCAGGGAGCCGTCCGGCCGTTCCCAGTTCACCCACATAAAAGGCGCCCCTGGCCGGACCGGCAGATTCAAATACGGTTTATCGATCCGCATCTCTTTTTGAGCCATCGAATCTCCTCTTTTCCTGTTGTCATCCCACCAGACCGCTTCGCTCGATGCTTTCCACAAAATACCGCTGACAGAACAGATACAAAAACACCATCGGCAGGATGAGCAGCACAATGCCCGCATACTTGATCAGGGTAATCGCCATCGGGTCGGAAACCCCCATGCCCGCCATGTCGTTGACGTGGCCGAGTCCGGTCAGCGCCGAGGTCATGGTCTTGATCTCCTGGAAGAACACCGAGGAATACAGACTGTCCAGCCATTGCCACACACAGGAGAACAGAAACACCGTCACCATCATCGGCACCGCGCCGGGAAGCATGATGGTGACAAAAGTCTTCATCGGGCCGGCCCCGTCCACATAGGCCGCTTCCTCGAGCTCCTTAGGCATTCCGAGAAAGTACTGCCGCAGCAGGAAGACGTACAAGCCATTTTTCAGCCCCGTGCAGGTCAGCCCCATGAGCACGAACGGCAGGGGCGTGTCGATCATGTGCATGCCCTGGAAAATCAGATAGAGCGGCATCAGCATCAGATCGGGGGGGATGACCATACAGACAATCAGCCCGATAAACAGCGCATTCCGGCCCCGGAACTTGAACCGGGCAAAGCCGTAGCCCACCCAGGTGGCTGCCGCCGTTTGGCAGAAGGCCACCAGCAGAGAGATGCCCAGGGTGGTGAAGAGGGTCTTCGGCATATCCATCCACGCCCACATCAGCTGGTAATTCTGCAAAGTGAAATGGGCCGGAATATACCGGACGGTCAGGTTATAGAGATCCTCCACCGCCATAAAGGAACGGGAAATCTTGGTAAACAGGGGAAACAGGACGACAAAACAGATGCCCGCGAGCAGAATGCCCCGGATGATGCTCCAGGCCACCAATCCGGTCCGCCGGACGACCGCCTGCTTCTTGTCAGCGGACAGCCGCCCTTTTCTGGCCGTCGCGTCCATAGGCCGGCACTCCTTTCTCATTCATGGTAGAAGATAAACCGGGACACCAGCTTGTACACGATTGCCAGCACCACCAGGATGATCAGCATATAGCTCCATGCCATGGCCGAACTCAGCCCGAAGTTTAGGGAATCGTAAGCCGAAGAGTGAATCCGGCTGATGACGGGATTGGAGACGTTTGTAAACGAATCAATGATGCAGTAGATCACCGCCACCAGGATCAGAGGGCTGACCATGGGCAGGCTGATTTTCCAGAAAACCTCCCATTTGGTCGCGCCCTCGATATAGCTCGCCTCGAACAGGGAGGGCGATACCGACTGCAGACCGGCAAGGAAGATGATGATAGGCACCGCCGACATAATCGCAATGTCGTAAACCCGCGAGACGGTGTCGATGATAAAATTCGTGATCTGGGGGCTGATATTCAGCTGCTGCAGATAGAGGATCAGCTTTTCCGAGAGCTGTTCGCCCACCGCGGTCGCCCCCGCGGTCTGGGAACCGGAGGAAATCATGGAGCTGAAGGCATCCGCCTTGTCGACGCTCTCCACTACCCCCGAAGCGATGATGACGGGCAGAAACAGAATCGCCCGGACCAGACTCCGGCCATGGAATTTCTGGTTGAGCAGGCTAGCCACGAAAAAGCTGAACAGAATGACCACCGGCACGTTGATCAGCATATCCCGCAGTGATCCGAGTACCATGGTGCGGAAATCCGGATCCACGGCGAAGATGTACCGGTAGTTCTCGATCCCCAGGAAGTCCAGTTTATAGCCCGACGCCACGACGTTCAGCTTGCTGAAGCTGAAAAAGAGCGACTGGATCACTGGGAACGCCACGAACGCGAGCATGCCCACGATCAGCGGCGCCACGAACACATACCCCATCCGCCGCTGCTTGACCTCGAGCGATCGGTTTCGGCGCCTCGCTGTTTGTTTGGCCATGGGTAGATCCCTCCCCTTTCTACAGGACCGCGTAGTTTTCGGCGTCCACCTGTACGCCGGAACCGGTGTAGGTCTGCCCCGAGTAATTGACCACGACCCGGGTTCCGTTCGAAAACGTCGTCTGGTACACCCCGTCCGCGAGCTTCACATGATCGGTCATTTCCAGACCCGCCGTCGGGGCGGCAGCCGAGGCATCGTCCAGCGTTTGAAGCAGGCTGTCTTTGACGTCCGACCAGGCGCAGGCAAAATAACGGTCGTAGTCTGTTTCCCGCACCCGGTCGCTGCCGGCCGCCGTGACCGTATACGAGAAACCTGCGCCCGTTTCGACCGCCCGCAGGAAGCTGCGGCGGCTGCCGGAGGCCAGATTGACGGATTTTCCCGCGTAATTCAGGCGGCCGCTGACGACCAGCTGCAGAAACGGCACGCTCTCGTCGCAGGCGTCGTACCCGCAGGAATCCATCGGGAGTTCCACGACGTGGGAGGAAAGCGGCAGGGTGTAAGCGTTCCCGTTCTCCACGAGCAGCGTATAGTCGCCGAGTCCCGCCAAGGACTCCGTCAAATACGAAAGGGCCGCCTGACGGTCGATGACCTTCCCCTCCCGGTAATCCGCCGCGAGATCCCGTCCCACGCTGCGCAGGGACAGATTGGAGCAGCCGAATGCATCGTATGCGGATTTGAAGGAAGCAAACAGGCTTTCATACCGGCGTGGACTGATGAGATAACACGGATTCGTGTCGGTATCCAGGGCAAAGGTAGCCGCGTTGTACGGATAGACTGCCGCGGTCGTGCGGATGAGGAAGCGGGAGGTGTCCCGCCGGATGTTGTAGGAATCGAACAGGGAATTCCGGTAGACAACCTGCAGATCGATATCCGGGTACAGACCGGTGCCCAGATTTCCGGCTGTTTCCAAAAGCGAGGACAGGTCTTTGGCACCGCCCAGCGCTCCCACGACCTTCAGCTTATCGGCGTAGCCCTGGCGCATTCCGCCGTTCCACATCCCGCTGTACCGTGCGACGACGGCGGACAGATCCACCCCCGCCGCCTGCAGCTCGTTCAGAATGGCCGCGGCCTCCTCGAAGGTGGTCAGTGCCCGGGTTTTTCCCACCGGGATCCCGGCCACATTCTCGGTGACGTCGATGGCCCCGATGAATTCGAGATACAGCGGCCGTTTTTCCTGGAGCGAAGCGGTTTGGCCGTCGAACAGGGTGGCGCGGTAGGCCTTGGCCATGCCGACGTAATCCGCATCGTCTCCTGACAGAAAACGGTAGCTCAGGGTCAATTCGCCCTTGTACCGTTCCTGCTGATAGATGTTCTGCACGTTATCGGTGCCGCCGACGCTCTGCACGGCCTTCTCCCGCACCCGGAATTCCGTGTACACGGTGTTGTAGCTGGTCGTGGCGCCGGAGGCGCGGGCATTCACATTGGCGAGTGCGTCGCCCTGCTCGATGACCGCGAGAAAGGCGGCATCTCCGTTTTTCAGGCCGAACACCGGCAGATTCACCCCGTCGGCATTGTAGGGATTCTCCTCGATGTAGAGCGCCTTGTCCCGCCCGTAGACCGGCACGGAATAGGCCGCGAGGGTGTCCTTGCCGTTGTCGAAGTAGAGAAGAGAACCCGAACCGTCGGGCAGGAGAAGGTAACCGTCGGAGCCTTTGACAGCCGCCCCGAAATGCTCGAGCAGGGCGATCCGTTCAATCAGGTATTCCTTCGGCATCTCGAGCTCGTCGGCCGGCATGGTCACGAGCAGGCGGCCGTCCTTGATGGTGTAGCGGATGACGAGGTTGAACACCATGTCGGTCGTGGAATCCGTCACCTGATTGGCCGCGTTGTCGGCCTCCAGATCCTCTCTCGTATAGCCGGTCGTCACGACGATCTCGTGAATTTTTTCCTCGATGTTCGGAGCGGGCGGATTGTTCCGCAGGGCCCAGACCGGCCCTTTTTTGGCCGCGGGATATTTGACTTCCAGTTCCCGGCGGTAGTTCTGGTCCTGCATGTTGTCGAGATCCACCAGCATGTAGTACCGCTCGAGAGTCTTTTTCTGTGTCTCGGAGAGTTTGCTCAGGATCAGAGTTTCGAACCGCTCCTGTTCCACGACGATGGGCACGAGCTTTTTTTCCTCCACCGCGCCGAGGGTATACCGCACGGTCAGGGTGTCGCCCTCCGCCGTGATGCGGTACTGGCCCCGGGAGACCGCGTCGGTGTAGGTGTTCATCGATCGGGTGTTGCCGGTGCTGTCGCTGAAGAGTATACGGGCCTGGGCGGCCATATTGCTCTTGTTTTCCTCCGACGCCACCGGGTCCGAGTCCCGGTCCTGGGGATTGGAATACCACATCACGCCCGCTTTGTCCTTCAGAGCGATTTCCGCGGTTTTATCGTTGACATACAGGGTAAGCCCGTCCCTGGAGAGAACCTCCCGGAAGTCTCTCGACGCCGGATCGTTTTCCGTTGTGCCGGCGTAGACATAGTGCGCTTCGTCCAGCCCTTCCACAATGACGGAGGTTAGCCCGCAGCCTCCGAGAAGGAGGACGCCCGCTGACAGCAGCGCCAGGACGGGAAGCACACGACGTTTCAGTTTCATCTGCATTCCCTCCTTATACGCGGTAAAAGATTTCGTTGACGAAGTCGCTGGCAAAGCCGATCATCTGCTGGAGCAGCACTAGAAGCAGAATGGCGAGGAACACCACCACCGCCATAACCACCACCGTCAAAAAGGTGACGAACAGGGAGCGGCCCAGCGTGTAGTCGTGGATCTGCTGGTGCCCGAGCAGAATCAGTCCCAGACTCCAGAGTACACCGAGGACCACGCAGAAGAAATAGAAATCGCCTTCCTTGCTGGTCATCAGGTTGGAGAGAACGATTCCCACCGTGTTCAGCACCAGCATGGGCAGCAGGGCGTAGCCGGTCATGGTGGCGATATCCTTCAGTTTCCCCTCCCCCTGCATCAGGGAGGTGACGCACCAGTTGGAGATGCACCACAGCCCGAAGGGCAGCAGAACTTTGGAAATTTCAATGATGAGATTCAGCTCTTTCAGGTTGGCCGTGTTGAACAGGAACCCGGTCAGCTGCCGCTGCGCCACCATCACGACGCAGAGCAGACCGGTGAAGAGCAGGGCCACCCGGAGGCTGCCGCGTTTTTCCCTCTTGAGATCCCAGAAACCGTCCATGGGATGGAAAATGACATATCGGCTGTAAGCGAGCTTCCCGCGGAAAGAGCGGGGATCCACATGGGCCGGCCGGTATTTTCGCTTGAGCTTGACGGCGACGATCAATGCGGCCAGGGCCACGAAAAAGACCGGGACCGCCCACATGAACCCGTCCGCAATGATCTCGCGGCGGCGATACTGAAAAGCCTTGGAATAGTTGGTGCGGTCCCCCGCTTTGCGGAAATAATCCATGGCCTGTTCATAATCGCCGGTCCGGAAGGCGGCTTTGCCCAGACCGGTGTAGGCGACGTCCGAGTTGCCGTTCAGCTTCAGGACGTTGGCCCATTCTTTCGCCTCCAGTTCGTATTCGTCCTGGTAGTGGTAGGCGGAGGCTTGGTCGAAGCTCTCAGCATATGCGGTGGGGGCATAGGCCGTCACCGTATTTTTGGTTCCGTCCAGCACCAGAAAGAGGTCGCCGAGTTTATCGAGCGCGCGGGGATTTTTGAGCGCCCCGTCCATGTCCCCATAGGTGCCGAAGATATAGAGCAGCATGCCGGTGCTGTCATAGGTGAACACCCGGCCCCGGTTCGCATCCAAAATGCTGAACATCCCGTTTTCTCCGGCATATACATCCACGATCCGGGAGGGGCCGGCAAACTGGCCCCGGACGGTGTACTGAAGCTCCCCGAGCGGCATCGAGTAGCGCAGAATGTCGTTGCCTGATGCGTTGAGCTTCCGCACAGCGGTTTTTCCATACGCCTCGATGTTGTATTCCTCATAAATCGAGGTCGTCGCATAAACAAACCCGTCCTCATCCACGGCCAGGTTATTGTATTCCGTGGGGACGAACTGCTGCATCCGCTCCTGCTGTGCCTTGGTGGAAATCAGGCGCCAGAACAGGTCGAACACCGTCACCTGGACCTTGGATGCGCCCAGCGTCTGGGTGAAGCGGCCCTCCCGGTCGAATTCCAGCAGGCCCATATTGAAGCTCTGGGACACAACGAAGAGACGGCCCGCCTTATCGGCCGCGACCTTGATGGGTTTGTACTGAAAATCGCTCGGCAGGATATCGGTTTCAGGCGCTCCGTACACATCCAGGAAGCCGCCCTCCCGATCGGTGACGACCAGACGGCCGTTGCCCGTATCCGCGATCAATACCCGGCCGTCTGCGGTGACAAACACCCCCTCGGGGGCCGCAAAATCCAACCGGCCGTCCGGGGAATCCGTACCGCTCCATTCCCGGAGCAGGTGAAACGCGCTGTCCAACACCACGATCCGGTTGTTGCCGGTATCCGCTATGTAGATTTCCTCGCCGCTGACATCCAGATCGCTCGGCCCTTTCAGCGCCGTCCCGATGACCGAGGCATCCGCCACCTCGAACAGATCGTAAGCGCGCGGCGCCCCCACCGGATCCCCCCACTCGTTGTAGGTGTAGTCGTAAAAAGGCGCTTCAGCCGCCGCGGACAGGGACAAGCCGATAAGCAGGGTGAGCGCCGCTGCCGCCAAACGCAGCCATTTCCGATTCATCGCAGTCTCCCCTTTCTTATTCTTTGATACCGGAGCTGCCCATCGTTTCGAGAACCTTACTTTCCGAGCCAATGAACACGGCGATGGGAATAATCATAATCAGCAGCGCCACCGCACAACTGACGCCCGTCCGGGCGATGCCGCCCTGGAGTACCTGGCTGAGCGCGGAAGGCAGGGTTTTCAGTTCCTCGCTGAAAATAAAGGTGCCGCCCGTCATGTTCCAGGTGGACTGGAAGGAAAAAATAATCAAAGTCTGCCAGGCGGGCCGGACGATGGGCATCACGATCCGCCAGAAAATCTGCCATTCGCTCGCCCCGTCCAGCTTGGCCGATTCGATCAGGCTGTCGTGTACGATGCCCATGAACTGCTTCATCAGGAACAGCCCGATGGGGGTGGCGAAGGCCGGCACGATCAGAGACAGGTAATTGTCGATCCAGTTCAGCCGTGCCATGATCAGATAGTTCGGGATGGCGGTGACGGCGCCCGAGAACATCAGGGCGAGCACCACCGTCTGATACATGAGGTTGGCGCCTGGAAACTTCCGCTTTTCCAGCATATACGCTGCCATGGAGCAGAACACCACATTTCCCGCTGTGGCCAGCACCGCGAGCATCACGGTGTTGAACATATACCGGGTGAAAGGCACCCAGGAGGAGGACATCAGCCGGAACAGGTCGCTGAAATTGTCCAGGGTGGGACGGCGGACAAAGAACCGGGGCGGAAACAGAAACAGCTCGTCAAGGGGCTTGAAGGCGCTGCTGACCGCGTACACCATAGGCAGCGCCATAAACACGCCGATCAGGGCCAGAAACAGAAAATTTAAGATATTTCCGGCCCGGGAGCGCCCGTGAAGGCGGCTGTTCCGCCGGGTTCTGAGAGAGAGGGTCTTGGTTGCCATAGGGTGACCATTCCTTTCATCAAAGCCGGAGACCGGAGGGGCATCAGGTGCCCACCTTCCGCAGCAGGCGCTGGATGAGCTGATTGCAGCCGATCATCAGGAAAAACAGGAGGGTGGCGATGGCACAGGCATAGCCCATCTCAAACCGAACGTTGCCGTAGTCGTTCAAGTGGTTGATCATAGTGTGGGCCGCATAGTCCGTAGACGGGAAACCGCACAGGGCGCTGGTGACGTCTCCGGCTGAAAACGCCGAGGTGATGGACATGACCGCGCCGAACAGCAGCTGGGGCTTCATGGAGGGGAGGGTGATGTGCCACAGCTCCTGCCACCGGTTCTTGACTCCTTCGACATAACCCGCCTCATACATCGACCGGTCAACGGTCTGGAGCCCGGCCACGAAGGCGAGGAACCCGGATCCGAGGCTCATCCACAGCATCACGATGATGACGACCGGCAGCATGGTCGTGGGATCGGTCAGCCACTGAACCGGCTTGTGGATGATCCCCATATTGAGCAGGAAGGCGTTGATATAGCCGTAGGTATCCCCGGAAAAGAGGATGGACCAGACCATGTAGACATTGCCCGAAATGGACGGGGCATAGAACACCACGATCATGACAGCCCGCAGCTTGGGATTGAGTTCGTTGATGAACCAGGCGAACAGGAACGAAGCCAGATATCCGATCGGGCCGGTGATGACGGCGATGAGCAGGGTGTTCTTGACCGCGATGAGAAAGGTGTCGTCATTGAGAAAGAGATTGAAATAGTTTTGCAGGCCGACGAAGGTCGGGGTCTGCAGGATGTTGTAATAGGTGAAGCTCAGGCCAATGGAGATGGCCACGGGCAGCACGGTGAAGACGAAAAAGATGATAAAAAACGGGGCAGAAAAGAGATACGCATCCCAGTTTTTTGCCACTTCCCGGCCTTTTCGCCGCAAATACCCGCTCCGTCTGGGGGCCGCGGGTGCGGTCACGGTTTTGGTCACGGCGTCTCTCCTCCTCTCGTCTGCTCCACGTACGGCAGGCCGAATTCCTTCCGCTTGCCGGTGATTTCCTGGTTGATGGTGTACACGTAATCGGTCAGGGTGTCCTTGGGATCCTCCCAGTAATAGGTCACGCGGCGGAAGGCGTTATCGATATGACGGGAGGTGAAGTAGCCGCCGGGAACCTCCGGCACCCCCTGCGCATACGCGCGCTGCGCCTCGATGGTTTTATACTCTTTGACGCTCCACGCCAGCTGGGAAAACGATTCCCGATTGGCCGTGGCGTACCTAGCGGAGGCGCCGAGCAGGCTTTCCATTTCGGAGCCGAACCGGGTCTGGGTCTCGGCGGAGGTCCACCAGTCCAGCACCTCCCATGCGAGATCCGGCTGAGTACAGGAAGTAAACAGCATGCAGGCTGTGCCGGAGGAGGCCACCGCGTGATTGATGCTGCCGTCTGCCTGTCTGGTTCCGGGCACCACAGTGAAATCCCACAGGCCTTTGATCTCGGGCGCCGACACCATCAGGTTGTTGTACGCGCTCAGGTCGGCGATGCCGATCGGCGTTTCGCCGAGACGGAACCGGTTGACAAAATCGTATGTTAAAGGGAATTCGTAGTTGATGTAGCAGTTCGTCCATTCCTTGAACGCCGCGGAGGCCACCTCGGAGTCGAGGCCGGAGGCAATGCCCTCTTCCTTGTACACCTCGCCGCCATGCTGGAATAGGAACATATAAAAGGATCCCGTGCCCGCACCCGGTGTGGTTGCGGTGGAGACCGGCAGGGTAAACGCCATGTTGTTCTGCGCGAGCACCGATACCATATTGATGACGTCGTCCCAGGTTTCGGGAATATCCAGATTCAGGTCCCGCAGGATGTCCTTGCGGTAAAACATCACCGGGAAGGTCCGGGTGACGGGCAGGGCGTACACCCCGCCGTTATAGCGGTAAGGGGTGACGGCGTCGTCGTAAAACCGGGAGATGATGCTGTCGAAATTGTCAAAGGCAGTCAGATCCACCACCGCACCGCGCAGTGCGTAGTTAACCGGTGTACCATCACCCGTGCTCAGCACGATGTCTGGCCCCCGCCCTGCGACTGTGGCTGGGAGCATGGCGGCATCCTGCACCAGCTCGATTTTGGTGCGGATCCCCGTCCGGGGGGTGAAGGTGTCGTCGAGGATGCCCTTGATGATCTGGGCCTGGTCCCGTCCATTGGTGATCCAGATCCGCAGGGGCGTCTCGTTGCGGTAGCTGTCCACCTCGGAGGTATCCGCGACGGTGTTGTAATCCTCCACGAAGGAATAGGCAAACATCTGGATTTCATGCCACACCGACTGGAAGAAGGTGGCATCCGCCCGGGGAAGAGCCGTGCCTTCCGGCTGGACGAGCAGATAATCGATCTCGAGCGGCTGGGAGGAGATGTTCATGATCCAGGTGCCGAGCGCGCCCAGATTGGTTTTGAACACCGAGAAGCCTTTGGCAATGGTTTCGGGCTTGGCGGCAAACTGCACGCACTGACGAGCCAGAGTGGTCACCGACGCCACGTTGGCTCCGCGGGAGCCCGTGATGGACTCCACCCTGTCGCAGATCGCCTCGAGCGCCTTCGCCTGGTCCGCCAGAGCTTCGAGGTCGGCGGCAATCAGATTTTCAAAGTGATAGTCCCGGTTGATGTCGGGGGTACTGCCGGTGATCATCAGGATCTGACGATAGATGCGGTTGAGCTCGGTCATGCTCTCCTGGGCGCGGCGCACGACGTCGCCCATCTCACCAAGCGTAGTTTCAAGCGTGATCTCGTGCCAGCCCTCATCCAGGTAGAACCGGTAATCCGTCGTCCCGTCTCCGAGGGTGTTGATTTTCCATCCCCCGCCATAAGGAAATTCGACCTGATTGAGCTCCCGGCAGGGGATCTCGCCGTCCAGATAGACCCGCCGAACTGAGGTCAGACCCCGCTGGACGTTCTGCCGCCATTTCAGCGCGACGGTATAGAGACCCGCTTTCTCCACCTTGAATTTCCAGGTGACGAACTGACCGGTCTGGCTCCAGCTCTCCCCTCCGATGATATTCAGACGGACCTTGGAAGGGCTGCTCGGCACAGTTGCGGGAGAGGAACGGTCGCTCGCAGGCGCCAGGGTCTGGTCCGACTTGATATCCGCGTTCTCCCCCTGCAGGGTGATGGGAGCATCCGCCCCGTCGGTGTAGCCTTTTTCCGCATATTCCGCCGCCAGTTCCGCATAGGACGGCAGCTCTGCCGGTGCTTCCAAGGTGATCTTTCCGAGAATGAGGGGTTCCCGAACAGCGGAAAAGCGCAGGGTATTGGTCCCCTCTTCCAAATAGAAGGTCAGCGGCGCAGCGTGATAGCCCATCGGATCGGTCAGGGTACGGCTCTGCCAGCCCTCCTCTTCCTGCTGGACCGGGCGGATGTCGTTGCCGTTGGTATCCTGCCCGATCGGGCTGCTGTTGACCCAGCGGCGCTTGAAGGTTACGGCCGCCGCCTCGGCATAGGGCAGTTCGCCGTTTATCAGAATGTCCCGTTCCGCCGCCGTATGACGGCCGTCCGGCACGCAGAAATCCGCCGCGATGGTGTAAAATCCGGCCTGTTCGGCCACAAAGGTGTATTCCACATAGCCGCCCTCTTCGGTGCGGACGGCCTCGTATTCATACCCCAGATACCCGGTCTCCCTCCGGCTGTCCTCTTCCCCGCTGATATCCAAGGTGGTCAGAACGATCTTGCCGGAAGGACGCACCGCTTCAGAGTGGGCCGAGAGATACTGCAGATAATCGGGCGCATCGCTGAGAGCCAGGAGATCCTCCGCTTCCGTCCCCTCAGGCTCGTCTGCAGCCAGGCAGAGGGGAAATCCGACGGCCGTCAGGATTAAGGCCGAGGCCATTCCGAGCAGTCTTCGTGTCCAGGATCGCATCATGCCAACACGCCTTTCTGTTTTACATAAACCAGTGTTTAGTCGAATTTTGTAGAGGATCAGGGTGCAGGATTGTCTGCCGTTCGGCGCTTGCCTCCGTTTAAAAGGCCCGCAGTGGGGTCTCTTGAACCGCGGCAAGCGGTGGACCGATGAGAAGGAGAGGCGGATTCTTTAGAAGCCTCCGGGCCGAAAATCCGGCCCGGAGGTTCTTCATCATCCAGGGATTACGCTTTCTTTTTCCGGAAGGCGAGGAACGCGCCCGCGGACAGCAGGGCCAGAATCCCCGCTCCGATCGGCAGCGCCGCACCGGTCTTGGGGCTGTCACTCAGCGACTCGTGGGCCGCCTTCAGGACATCCCCGCCGGGAACCAGAGCCTTCTGTTCGGCCGTCAGCGCGGAATAGGTCTTCCACAGGGCCTCCACGGTCTCTTTGTCCGCCGCCGTCACGGTGGCGGGAAGCGCCGCAATGTCCTCGCCCAGCTCGACGACAGCATCCAGCTTGTCGCCCAGGGCCTCGACCCAGGAATCGGCCAGTTCTTTGGCATCCAGCAGATCCTGCCGATTGGAAACCAGCTTCTTCTCGTCGGCGGTCAGGGCGCTGTAATCCGCGTACACGGTTTCGATCTTTTCCAGATCCAGCACCGTCAGATCGTCATACGCCGGCAGCTCATCGATGGCAGCCTCGAGCTTGGTTATGGGATTGTTCGGGTCGACCGGCTTCGTCTCTTTGCCGAAGGTAATATCGTCGAGGTACAGGGTTATGGCATCGTAGCCGTCCCGCTGGAAGTTGATGGCGTTGACCAGGCATTCTTCGTTAAAAATCCAGCCCTTGTCCGCACCGCCGCTGCCGGGCACATACTTGACATCCTCAAAATACACCGTGTACAGCGCCCCTTCGGTACCGATCTTGATCGGGGCTGCGGGAGCGTATTTGTAATCGTTGTTGTTCAGACGGAACTCGAGTTTCAGGCTCATCTCGGTCTCGGCCTTGGCCCAGAAGGTCATGGAAGTCGCATCGGCCGGAACAGTGACGCTGTTGCGGGTGACGGTCATCCACCCCTTGTCGGTGGAGTCAATTTTCAGCGAGGACCCCTCACGAACGTTATCTGCGCCGGATTCAAGGGTGAGCGTCGCGGTGCACCCGCCGCCGCTATTGTCTACCCACAGGCTGTTATAGCCCAGGGAGGCGCTGTTGGCGTAGCCTTCGAAATCATCCAGGACATTGGGGTCGGTGGGCAGGGTGGGCTCTTCGGGAACTTCGACAGGCGGTGTGTCCCCGCCGTCCAGTTCGGATTCTTTGAGGAACCGGATATCGTCGACATAGCAATAACCGGAGTTTACCGACAGATACACCGTATCGATTTTTTCAACATCTGTGACAGACAATTTGTTTCCGCCGTTATCATGTGTCCAGCCGTCGGCAAAGGCCATTTTGACGAGATTGGCGCCTTTGCTCAGCGCTACGGTGTGGCTGTATTTGTCCATATTGTCTCCGTCTTTATACCGGAGCTGAACCGTGATGCTCATGGAGTCTACCGGACTGTATACCCACATGCCGTAGCCCACGGCATCGGCGGGGGCGCCGAGACCATTCGACTCATTACGCAAGTAAAGTCCGCCCCAGCTCTGGCTGTTTTTGTCCAGCTTGAGCGATTTGCCGCTTTCCGCATATGCTGCCTCAGCGTTCAACGAAGACAGGTAGTTGTTTTCACTAGCCCAGGCGGCCGCAGCAGCCTCATCGTCCGCATACCCGTCGAAGTTGTCGATCAGGTAGAGGCTCGAAAAATCTTGTTCTGTCAGGAACCGGATATCGTCAACATACAAGGTATATCCGCCCAACTCACCGGTATAAAGCATAACCTGATTGATCAGCGAGACTTTATCAATCGTCGGTTTGTCATTGCCGGTAGGATTCTGCACCCAACCATCATCGGAAAATGCGATCTTAACAAAATTGGCGCCTTCTTTGAGATCCATGGCATAAGCATACTTAACTGCCCAATTATACTGCAGACGAACCTCCAATTTCTTGGTGTCCACCGGGCTGTATACCCACATGCCGATTCCAGCAGCATCCGCCGGTTTGGTTTTTCCGGACAGATCGGCATAGATGCCGTCCCAGTGATCCGCGCTTGCATAGCTCAGCTTCATGGATTTCCCGGAAGCTGCTTTAGCGGCATCTGTGTTCAACGTGTAATTACAGGTATTCTGTTGTCCCCACACGGCTTGCATCCCGACATCGTTCGTGTACCCGTCGAAATTGTCGATCAGGTAGGGATCGGGATCCGCCGACGCGGAAAACACGCACACGCAGGAGAGAAGCAGCGCCAGAGTCAGGAGTATGCTCAGGGGCTTTTTCAACATAGTTGACCACTCTTCCTTTCTTATATGACGAAACCGGCCTTCCGGCTCATTACGGTTCCTGTCCGGGATCCTCCGGCCTCTTTTTCCGGATGACGAGGAAATAAACCGCCGCGCCTGCACCCGCGAGCACCACGACAGCCGCGATCACGATCCCGACAATGGCGCCGGTGCCGAGTCCGCCGCCCTCATTCTCGGGCGTGGAAACCGTCGATGCTCCGGAAGCAGTGGTTGTGGTGGTATCCGCCGGGCCCACCGGAGTATCGGAGGCATCCGAAACATCGGAGGCGGGATCGCTGGGATCGCTGTTTTCTGTGTTCGTCGTTTCCCCGGTCGACGCCGTGGTGTCACCGCCGGACGGTGTATTCGTTGTAGTCGGGGCGTTGGTGGTCGGCGTGCCGGTGGTGGGATCGGTCGGAGTAACCGGACCGTCCCCAATGTAGGAAATATCATCGATCACCACATTCACCCCGCTGACCTCCAGGTTCCGCGGGAAGAAAAACTGCCACTCGTTGATATACTGCGGATCGGTGCCGTTCGGCACGGTGACGGTACCGTAGTTGAGCTTCATGGAGGAGAAAGGCACCTCGTAATACTTACCGGTCTTGCTGAGCGTGACTTTTGCGGAATACTTCCAGCTCATGTTGTTGTAGACCATGATGACCTCCATCTCCTGGCCCTCTTGGTCTGCCTTGGCCCAGAACCGGAAGCCGGTGGCCACTTTGCTGCTCATGTCATCCGCATAGGCACCCCGCAGCGTGCCCCACTTATCCTTTGCCGAATCGTTGTACTCCACCGCCACCTTGAGCCCTTTGGTGCCGCCGACGCCGCCGGTTTTGCTCAAAGATACGTCGGTGACGAAATCCCCGTAGCCAAACCAGTTCATGCTCAGATCATCGGTGGAACCGAACCCTTCAAAGTTTTCCGACAGCGCGGCCGCACTGGCCGGAAGCGCTGTGACGCCTATCAGCAGCGTCAGGGAAGCCAGCACCGCGCCGGCCTTTTTCCTTAGACCTTTTTTCAAGCCAATCATCCTTTCCCTCTATATTACTGAATACCCGTCAGGGTAATGCCGCTCCATTTGTCGTCCATCTGCGCCTGGAACTGGCTGCCGTATTCCTGGATGGCCGCGCCGGGGGAGGTGGTGTTTTTCGCCATGTTTTCGAACACGACCGCCAGAGACGGATCACCCCAGTTGACCGCAACCGCGGTGGTCAGGCTCAGGCGCTGCCGGCCTTCAAAGCCAAGCTTCATCAAATACTCCATGGACTGGTCGTCCCGAACAAGATCGAGGTAGCTGTCTTTCCACGCTTCGGATTTGGACAGTCCGTCCGGATTTTTGGAAAGCTCCTGATAGAGCTGGATCAGCTCTGCCGCCCGGTCCTGATAGGTGACCGGAATGAACTGGAAGAAGGAGATTGAACCGATCGACGTGTACCAGTCCCCCTGTGCCTTGGGGCCCTTGGGAGGCGGAATGACGCCGAAATCGTCCTTCATGGCCGCGCTCTGGAAGTTGGACAGATAATCGATGGGGCCCTGGATCATGGCGAAGGAGCCGTTCACAAAGTCGGTAGCGGCCTGGGTCCAGGCCTGGTTCGACGGGGTGGGCCGGCAGATGTTGTCGGTGGTACACCACTTATACATCCGATTAATGGCCTCGAGCGCCGCCGGATCGTTCCAGGAGAGTGTGGGGCGATTCTCTTCATTCAAACGAGTCAGCGAAGCGCCGTTCGCGCTGGCCAGGGATTCTGAAAGGTTCTGAGCGGAGCTGGAGCCAATGCCGTAGATATCGGGTGTGCCGTCGCCGTTTGTGTCCTTGGTCAGGCGTTTGCCGAGCTCTTCCGCCTTGTCCCAGGTCCATTCGCCCTTGTTCACGATATCGTAGATGTCGATGCTCGCCTCTCTGAGCATCCGGAGGTTAACGAACCAGAGATCCTTCTGCACCTCGACACTGTTGCTGAAGCCGACCTGCTTGCCGTCGAAATTGCAGAACTGGGTGATAATCTGGTTATACAGTGCCTCATTTTTGAAATCGATGCCGGTTTTCGCCATCGCGTCGTTGAGATTGGCAAAAATACCCGCCTTGTAATAATCGGCGGCAAACTGATCGTAGCCGATCATGATATGCCCCATGGGTTTGCCGGAGAGCACGGTCGTGACCATGTTGTTGTTGTAATAGGAGCCGTTAATGCTTTTTTCCGTGATGGTCACATGGTACTTTTGATTCAGTTCCTGGATGTGTTGGTAGTGCCGTTCCGCCGCCGGACTGCTCTCCGGCGAATTCAGGGTCCAGGGATAAGCGATGATGATCTCTTCCCCGCCAAAGTCCAGGGAAACGGGGGTCTCCTCATCTTTACCGGAGGTGCCGCCCGAGGAGAACGTCTCCTCTCCCCCGCAACCGCCGAGGATCAGGACCGCGATCGACAGGGCCGCCGCCATACAGGAAAGCCGTTTGAACATGTGCTGTCATCCTTTCTGTCTGTTATCATTCAGAAATCACGCAGTCGTTATTGAGATCCGGATTGGTGTGGATATTCTTGTCCGTGGC
>CABQAA010000004.1 GCA_902461995.1 uncultured Oscillospiraceae bacterium
CGGGCACTTCGGACAGTCCCGCCATTCGGGAGGCCCGCCAGCGCCGTTCCCCGGCGACCAGCTGATATCCGCCGCCCGGCAGCGGCCGGACCAGCAGCGGCTGAATCACGCCGTGTTGTGCAATGGATGAGGCAAGATCCGCCAGCGCCGCTTCGTCAAACTGCTTGCGGGGCTGCCCCCGGTTGGGTTCGATATCGGCAATCGGCAGAGAGACGGCGCGCCCGTCCTCCTCGACGGCGTTTTCCGCAAAAAGCGCCTCCAGGCCTTTGCCGAGTCCCCCTTTTTTTGCTGCCATAGACTCCGTCCTTTCCCTATCGGCATGTTCCACGTGAAACAGGGTGCCCCTCTTCCCCGCGGACTATACAGTTTCAGCGGTGCGCCAGCAGTTCATCCGCCAGCAGATCATACGCCTGCGCTCCCCGGGACCCGCCGTCGTAATAGCGGATCGGTTTGCCGAAGCTGGGCGCTTCGGAAAGCCGGACACTGCGGGGCACGGGCGTGGCAAAAACCTTGCGGGGGAAAAACTTTTTCACCTCAGCCACCACTTGCTGTGTTAGGTTGAGCCGCCCGTCGTACATGGTCAGCAGCACACCCTCGAGGTCCAGGGTCGCGTTGTAAAGACGCTTGACCTGCCGGACCGTGGCCATCAGCTGGGACAGCCCTTCGAGCGCATAATATTCGCACTGAATCGGCACAAGAAAGGTGTCGGCCGCACACAAAGCGTTCAGAGTGAGCAGCCCGAGGGACGGCGGACAGTCGATAAACAAATAGTCGTACTTGTCTCGCAGGGGTGCCAGCGCCGCCTTCAGGCGTCCCTCCCGACGCGCAAGCTCCACCATTTCAATCTCCGCCCCGGCCAGCGCAATGCTCGAGGGCAGGAGATCCAGCTTGGCAAAAGCCGTTCGCCGGACCGCCTGTTCCGACGGCGCTGTGCCGATGAGGAGCTCATACGTCGTGGGGCCTCCCTGCTTTTTATCAGCGCCGACGCCGCTTGTGGCGTTTCCCTGAGGATCGATGTCCACCAGGAGGGTCCGCCGGCCCCTGGCCCCCACCGCCGCAGCCAGATTGACGGTGGTGGTGGTTTTTCCCACGCCGCCCTTTTGATTGACAACCGCGATCACTTTGCCCAAACCGGCACCTCTTTTCCCGCTGTTTTGCGAATAACGTGACGTTATTATACCACAGTTTTCCGGTTGGGAAAAGGCGTTTTTCGGAATTCTTCGGATTCCCATCCAGAAATCCGTACAATGTTCCGCCGCATAGTCCTTTCTTAGATGGGTATACTGGGAAAAGAAACGCGAAAGGATGTGTCGTCAATGGATAATCTGGTAAACGGCCCGGAAATCCCGATGGGATTGGGCATGGCTCTCGCCCAAAACCGGGAGGCCATGGATCGTTTCGCTACCATGTCCCCCGCCGCGCAGCAGTCTGTGATCGAGCATACGCATCAGATCACCTCCAAAAAGGAGATGCAGGCATACGTGGCGTCTCTGGGTTCCCCGGCCGGCCGGTAATACAAACGCAGGGGCTGTTTCACGTGAAACAGCCCCTGCAACCTTTTCTGAATCTCTACGCGATAACCGTCTTCCCTTTGAGCTTGGTATTGACCAGACAGATATAGGTTTTGCCGGGCGCCACCTCCAAGGTCGAACCGTCTTCCTCTTTCAGCGTAAATTTATCCGCCGAGAAACCGTATTGGATCGGGCGGCTGGTTCCGCCGGTCAGCAGAAGCCCGGATCCCGATCCCAACTTGAAATCGCAGGTGAGCGCGTTTTCCATCATCTTGTCCGCGTACAGCACCAGAACGTTGGCCACACGGATCGGGGTGCCGTCCGCCGCTTTATGGACGGTGGTGTTCTCGATTTTGCCGTTCCCCTTGGTGTATACCCCCGTCGCACCGTCATAGACAAAGGTCACGGCCCGGCTGTCGCTGACGTTCACCTGCAGGCTATTCCCCGCGCCGCTGCCGGTTCTTTTGCTGAAGGAGAACGGCACCGGCCGAGTACCCGTGGTGCTCATTTTGAGCTTATCGATCCGGGCCTTCATCTTTTCGCCGCTGATCATCATGCTGTATTCCTGGCCTTTGTCCTTCCAGACCTGCTTGTCCCGCCAAAAGGTGGTTCCGTCATAGGACAGGGCGTTGATATTGTCCATTTTGATCTTTTTAAGGGTTTCCAGCGCGGGCGTGCTGCCGCCCGCATGCGCGTATATGATGTCCATCGCCCGGGCGATTGTGACAAAAGGCGACCGGGCCGAACGGACCGGGCCGAGCTGAGCAGGGATCCTCTCGGCGTTGGCAAACAGAGCCAGGATCCGGGTAATGCCGCCTTCAGTCTCCGCCTCCACAAACCAATCCGCCTTGTCGATCCCAAACTGCGGTCGGGAGGTCGAATTGTTTCCGATCATAATGCCCACCGGACGGGTTCCGCCCTTGGTCAGATCATTTTCCCCTGTCAGCGGATTAATATTCTCCATAACCGGCTGGGTTTGGCTCGTCTCATCGCTGCTGGGCAGGGTCAGAACCTCGCTTTCCGAAGAATCCGGATCACTCGATGCATCGGGAGACTTGCTACATCCCGCCAGAAGCGACACCATCAACAAACCGGCCGCCAGCCCCGACATCCATTTTCTCATAGAAATTCTCCTTTTAGTATAAAGGTCTCCATATATTCTGATTCGTATAGTGTCAATCTTCCTCTGCATCCGCCTCATCATAAATTTCATCGCATATCCGGGAATAAACCGTCTGCGCAAAGCGGTAGGCCTCTTCGACGTCCTCGGTCGTCAGGTGCAGCCCGTTGTCCGAAGGATATCGCGTTTCGATATACAGGCGGTTTAGGCCGGCCGTATGGCTGAGATAGGCGCGGAAGGATTCGTCGAATTTAGCCACTTGTTTGCAGAGCCAAGTCAGGTTGTGCCCGTCCGGCAGCACCCCGGTCTGGTCGAGCAGATAGGCTTTGAGCGCCTTTTCCAGGCATTGCTGGCAATGGAATCCCGCGATATCCAAGCATTGTCCCTGCTCGATAAGCAGGCGAGCGGCCAGCAGGTCCCGCGCGGCGATTTCCAGCCAGTCGAAAAACAGGTGGCTGTCACTCGTGTGCCGTGTCCGACGCATAGAGCACCCTCCCTGTCCGGCGAATGCGGGCGGCATAGCTGGCGCTGTCTTCCGCCAGACGGTCCCACTCTTCCCTTGTATAGACCAGCACGTCGTACGGCAGATCGGAATCGATCTCCATATACAGGCGGCGTTCAGCCCCGGCCGCGTCGCCCCCACCGATCACCACGCACAGCTTTACCGAGGAGAGAACGCCGTCCATTGTCTCTTTGCGGCTGGCGAGCATAATGCACTCCGGCGAAACCAGACGCACAATCGCGTCTCTCAGCTGGTCAAGCAGTTCGGAATCACTGGACATAAAGGACCCCCCTTCCAATTTATCAGTATACACCGGTTTTCAGCGAAAAACAACGAATTGACAAATTTCCGGTTAACCGGTATAATATTTTTATCTTTGGGTAGATCCCGCGCCCACATATAGGCCCCCTTAGTTAAGTGGATATAACAAGCCCCTCCTAAGGGCTAGTCACCTGTTCGACTCAGGTAGGGGGTGCCAACCGCTCTGTAATGTTGAGAATTACAGGGCGGTTTCTTCAATCCATCCATAGTTCATCCGTTGCCGTTAATTTCGCCCAGGCCGCCGCCTGTATGGAGAAAAGGAGCGTGACACCATGCCAAAACCGCGCAAAATGCTGGGAAAAGCGGATTCTCCCTATATCCTGTCGCTGATGAGGCTGATCGAAACACAAAGCAAGGCCACCATCGCCGCATGGTGTTTGGATTATGCCGAGACGGTCATCCTCCCAATTTATCAGAAGCACCACCCGGACGACAACCGGCCGCTTTTGGCGCTTCAGGCGTCCCGCGAATGGTTCGCGGGGCGGGTCAAGCTGCCGGAAGTCAAGGACATCATCCTGAACCAGTGCCACGCCGCCGCCCGGGAGGCGGAGGAGGATCCGGCGGCACAGGCCGCTGCTCGGGCCTGCGGGCAGGCGGCCGCCTGCTTTCACACCCCTACCCATTCGCTGGGGCTGGCGTTTTATGGCACGGCAGCCATCGCCTATGACCGGGTGGGGATTGCGGAATCCCCGGAGGTTTACGAACAAATAGCCGCCGAGGAATGCGCAAAAATGGAGGCGGCCCTTCGCCGCATCGCGGTGGAAAACGAGCCGAACCCGGCCAAGATCTCCTGGCACTGCTAACCGATCGGCCGGGTGTATAAAAAAGAGCCGTTACGGGGAGCCGCAGCATGGACAAACGAGAAGACTATACCCAGATCAACGCCCGGACATGGGATGCCTGGGCGGCAAACGGCTGCGAATGGACGCTTCCGGTCACACACGACGACATACAGCGCGCCAGGGCCGGAGATTGGGGCGTGTTTCTCACCCCCTGCCGCACCGTCCCGCGGGAGTGGTTCCTCCCGTTTGAAGGAACGCGCATCCTCGGCCTCGCCAGCGGCGGCGGTCAGCAGATGCCTATTTTCTCGGTGTTGGGTGCCCGCTGCACCCTGTTCGATCTTTCCGACAGCCAGCTCAAAAAGGACCGGATGGTCGCGCAGCGGGAAGGCTATGACATCGAGATCGTCAAGGGCGATATGACCCGGCCGCTTCCTTTTGAAGACGGCTCTTTCGATTTGATTTTCCATCCCGTATCCAATTGCTATATCGAAGACGTGCTTCCCGTTTGGCGGGAGTGCGCCCGGGTGCTGCGGCCGGGCGGGGTCCTGCTGGCAGGCTTTGACAACGGGCTCAACTTTCTGTTTGAAGGCGACCAGCCTCTGACGGTGGTCAACCGTCTCCCCTTCAATCCCCTTCACATGCCGGAGGAGGTCTTTCGGCGGATGGCGGACGAGGGGGAGGCTATCCAATTTTCACACACCATGGAGGAACAGATCGGAGGTCAGCTGAAGGCCGGCCTCCAGCTGACCGACCTGTTTGAAGACCGGGACCGGCCGGGCGGCGCCCGGATCGGGGAATATGCTCCCCAGTATATCGCCACCCGCGCGGTCAAACCTCCGCGATAATGCATACGGCGGAAGGGAAGGAATCCTATGATCGAACTGCCCGAAGGCTTCGTCCTAGCCGGCCAATTGGACCGGCAGCTGGCGGGGCTGCGCATCGCCCATGTCGTGGCCAATGCCTCGCCTCACCGCTTTGCCTGGTATGGCGGGGATCCCGCCCTCTACCCCGATCGTTTTACGGGACGGGACATCGAGGGCGCGCATGCGTACGGCGGCAAGGTGCATCTCCGGTTCCGGGGTGGAGGCGGGTTCTGTTTCTATGACGGCGTGAACCTGCGGGTACTGTCCCCGTCCGATCCCCCGCCTAAGAAGCACCAGCTGTTTATCGAATGCGAAGACGGCTCTCGTCTGGCCGCATCGGTCCAGATGTACGGCGCCCTGATCGGATACGACGCCCTGCCGGTTTCCGCGTATGACGAGGCGGCGAGAACCAAACCGGGGGTGCTAACCGATGCGTTCACCCCCGTCTATTTCGAGTCGCTTCTGCGCGGGGTCAATCCCGCCTGCTCAGCCAAGGCCTTCCTCGCGACCGAGCAGCGGATCCCGGGGCTCGGGAACGGCGTGCTCCAGGATATCCTCTTCCGGGCGGGCGTTCACCCGAAACGGGCGGTCTCCGCCCTCTCTTCCGCGGAACTCGATGCCTTGTTCCGCGCTGTTAAGGATACCCTGCGGGACATGACCGAAGCAGGAGGCCGGGATACCGAAAAAGATCTCTACGGCCGTGCGGGCGGATATGCCACCCTCCTCAGCCGGAACACCTATCTGTATCCCTGTCCCCGCTGCGGCGGTCCCATCAAAAAAGAGGCCTATTTGGGCGGCAGTGTCTACGCCTGCCCGCACTGCCAGCCTCTTCCGTAAATCCGCGGTGCAGTATGACTCATAAAAGAAAGGAAGCGTCGATTTGAAAGAAATCGTGTTTGCCGACGGCTGTTTCTGGGGGGTGCAGCATTTCTTCTCTTGTGTCGAGGGGGTGACGGATACCACGGCCGGCTATGCGAACGGCCACACGCCCTCGCCGACCTATGAAACCGTATGCAAGGGAGACTCCGGCTACGCCGAGGCCGTCCGGGTGCGGTACCGTGAAGACCGCGTCTCCCTGTCTGATCTGCTGTCGTATTTTTTTCATATTTATGAACCGAGGGAAGCCGGTCCACTGGGTCCGGACAACTCGACACAGTACCGCGCGGGTCTGTATTACATCGACGACGAAGACCGGCCGGTTTTGGAGGCCGCCCGGCGGGAGCAGGAAAAAACCGCCGGATTTCCGCTGGATTTGGAGCTGGCTGCTCTGCGCGTGTTTGTCCCGGCCGAAGACGATCATCAGCAGTATCTCGTCAAGAACCCCGGCGGCTTCTGTCATGTGCCGCTCGAAGCCATGGCGTGGGTGAAGCGGATGTCCGCAGAAAAAGTCAAATCCACCGAGTCATGAATCCCGGTGAAACCGAAGCTCTGGCAAGCCTCCCAGTCGAATCCTATTGCCCCGCGATTTGCAAACGGGTCTTCATGGATCTTTGAAATGGGGTTCAACCGTGGCCCACGATGTCCCGTTCGGCCGGAACAGAAACGACCGCTGCCGGTGGACCGATAAACCGGCAGGGGCCATGCAAAAAGGGACGCGCCTTCGGCGCGTCCCTTTTTTAGCATCACCGCAGCGGCATCCCGGCGGAGATAAGGAGTAAACAGCGTTCGTTTCAAGAATCGAGCGACGCGAACCAAGAACAGGGCGAGTTTAGGTCCGATCGCCTGGCAATCCGGCCAGTGGACGGAGCCGCGGCCTCACGTCTTTAAACTTTATGTATATTATGTTATCATTTATACTTTTTGCAACTCTTGTTCCCCAGCAAATGGCCGGCGGATTCGATTGTTCGGACTCTTTTATGCCGGCCGGACGTTGGAGGTAACGATGTGTGCCCCTTTGGGAATCCGCACGACGTATTCGATGTACTCGTCCGTCTCGCTTTTCTCCGCCTTCGCCTGGATCCCCGAACGCCGCATGGTATCGACGGCATGGCTGACCGTATTGAGAAACAGGCGGACATCCCGTACCAGAGGCGTCGGACGGCGGCGTTTGACCCGGCCGGCAAGCAAATCTTCCACCAGACGGTCAGCCTGCGCCACCGTCATGTTGCCCGCGATCATCCGACCGAGCGCCAGCTCCCGCTGCTCCTCATCCTCAAGACGAAGCAGGGCGCGGGCATGCCGCTCGGTCAGCCCCTCGCGCACGATCCGGGACCGCTGTTCCGCCGTCAGCCGCAGCAAGCGCACCTTGTTCGCCACGGTGGACTGGGCGCACCCTAGCCGGTTCGAGGCCTCCTCCTGCGTCAGGCCGTATACCTGAATCAGGCGCTGGATCCCCTCTGCCTGTTCAAAGACGTTCATATCCTCCCGCTGAAGATTCTCCACCAGCGCCATCAGGGCGCTGCGTTCCCCGTCCGCGTTCACAACCAGACAGGGAATTTCCCGCAGGCCGGCGATTTTTGCCGCACGCAGCCGCCGCTCACCCGCCACCAGAACCGGCTTGTCCCCCTGGAGCGTAATGGTAATGGGGTTGAGCAGTCCGTTTTCGTCAATGCTCTGGGCCAGTTCCAGCAGTTTGTCATAAGCGAACTCCCGCCGCGGCTGATCGGGATTCGGCAAAATGTCTCCTACCGGCACCAGCAGCAGGCGCCGTTCATCCTGTTTATACTTCGGCCGTTTTGCTTCAATTCCCCACATACCGACACGTCCTTTCTGTTGGCAAAGAATGGTAAATATTTCCATTGCTGCCAGCATATCACCTTTTTCGCATCAGACATGTCGAAAACGGTCGCCAGAAAACCACTTTTATAGGGGTTTTTTGGCGATTTTTGGGGTGGGGCGGGGATAGGCCGCCGGTGTGGACCCGATTTTGTCGACCTGCAGGAGCTGCCGCTCCGCGGTTTCCTCCCCCGGTTCCGGAGCGGGCGGCATGGTCAGGCGCTTGACCGCTCCGGCCCGGCCGCCCAGAAGAGCGACGGCCCGGGCGGCCGCCTTCAGCTCCGTCTCCCCGTCCGGGCCCTTCATGGCGATCATCCGGCCGCCCGGCTTCACCAGGGGCAGCAGATATTCACACAGCACGGACAGCCCCGCCACGGCTCTCGCCGTAGCGATGTCGAATCGTTCCCGCAGATCGGGCCTCCGGCCCGCCTCCTCCGCCCGTGCGTGCACCAGAGCGGCCGGAATGCCCAGTTCACCGCAGAGCGCTTCCAGAAAGGTCAGCCGCTTTTGCAGGGAATCGAGCAGGGTCAGCCGCAGCGCCGGGCAGACGATCGCGAGGGGAACGCCCGGAAATCCCGCCCCGGTTCCGACATCCACCAGGGAAATGGGTTCCGCCGTCCCATTCGTCAAAAAGGGGGCCAGGCTCAGACTGTCCAAAAAATGCTTGACGAGGATTCCCTCCGGATCGGTGATCGCGGTCAGGTTAACCTGCCGGTTGGTTTCCACCAGCCGGACGGCATACACATCCAATTTTTCCGCCGCCTCGGGGGTAACGGTCACCCCCATGGCCGCGGCCTGGTCCCGCAGGCGGACTTTGTCGATCATAACGGGCTCCTTTCTCCGGATACATCCGGATCGTCCGGCGTTTCGGCCGCGGACTTCCCGCAGGCCGACAACCAGATAAGCAGAACCGAGACGTCGGCCGGGCTCACGCCGCTGATGCGGGAGGCCTGTCCGATGCTGCCCGGCCGGATCCGGGCCAGCTTTTCCTTCGCTTCCAGCCGCAGGCCGGGTATGGCATCGTAATCGGTATCGGGAGGCAGACGGCGGCCTTCCAGGCGCCGCTGCTCCTCTACAGCAGCCTGCTGGCGGCGGAGATAGCCCTCGTATTTGAGTTCCACCTCCACCTGCTCGATCACCAGGGGATCGAGTGCCGGCCGCCCGGTATCGACCGGTGCGAGCGCCGCATATCCCAGCTGGGGACGACGGAGAAGATCCTCCAGCCGGGCGCCGGTCGCGAGCGGGGCGGTACCGCTGGCGGTCAAGAGCGCATTGACCTCGGGGGACGGCGGCAGAACCGTCTGCTTCAGACGCTGGCGTTCCGCCGTCTTCTGGTCTTGCCGGGCAGTAAAATGCGCCCAACGGGTGTCGTCCACCAGCCCGATCCGCCTGCCCACCGGGGTCAGGCGTTCGTCGGCGTTGTCCTGCCGGAGCAGAAGCCGGTACTCCGACCGCGAAGTCATCATCCGGTAAGGGTCGGAGCAGCCCTTGGTCACCAGGTCGTCGATCAGGGTGCCGGTATAGCTGGAGGACCGCTCGAGTACGAGGGGAGCCTCTCCCCGAATTTTCAGCGCGGCGTTGGCCCCTGCCACCAGACCTTGGGCCGCGGCCTCCTCATAGCCCGAACTGCCGTTGAACTGCCCCGCGCCATAAAGACCGGGCAGGTCGAGGAATTCCAGGGTCTGGGCGAGCTGCAGAGGATCGCAGCAGTCGTATTCGATGGCATAAGCTGGGCGCATCACCTGGACATGCTCTAGACCGGGAATGGTGCGGAGCAGCCGCAGCTGAACATCCACCGGCAGAGAGGACGACAGCCCCTGGAGATACATCTCATCGGTGTAAAGGCCGCAGGGTTCGATAAAGACCTGATGCCGTTCCTTGTCCGCGAACCGGACCATCTTGTCCTCGATACTGGGACAGTAGCGGGGCCCGACGCCGTGGATTTTTCCACCGTAGAGCGGCGAACGGTGAAGATTATCGAGGATAACCTGTTTGGTTTCGGGAGTGGTCCAAGTGATGGCGCAGGTTACCCGATTGCGGAGCTCCCCCGCCGTTTCAAAGGAGAAGGGCACCACCGGATCCTCTCCCGGCTGAATTTCCAACCCGGCAAAATCGATGCTGGAACGCAGTACCCGGGCCGGAGTACCCGTTTTAAAGCGGCGCAGCGACACCCCGAGCTCCAGCAGGGAGGCCGTCAGGCCCACGGCCGGAAAGAGGCCGTCCGGCCCGCTGTCGTAGGAAACATCTCCCACAAACACCCGGCCTTTGAGAAAGGTTCCGGTCGCGAGGATTACCGCTTTCGCGGTGTACTGTTCCTCGAGGCGGGTGGTCAGCCGCCAGCCGTCCGCCGTGCGTTCCAGGGAGACGACTTCCCCCTGGTGCAATTCGAGACCCGCCTGGCGTTCGAGAACGTATTTCATATACCCCGCATAGGCGCGGCGGTCGATCTGGGCGCGCAGGGAATGGACGGCCGGCCCTTTTCCCCGGTTGAGCATACGGGACTGGAGGAAGGTGGCATCGGCCGCCCGTCCCATCTCCCCGCCAAGGGCATCCACCTCCCGGACCAGATGGCCTTTGGCGGTGCCGCCGATGGAGGGGTTGCAGGGCATATTCCCCACCGCGTCGAGATTGATGGTAAACACCACCGTCCGGCAGCCCAGCCTGGCCGCCGCAAGCGCTGCCTCGATCCCCGCGTGACCCGCTCCGATCACCGCCACTTCATAGTCTCCCGCGTGAAATTTCATCCCAAAACCCGCGCCTTTCCGTCCGGTTCCGGGGCGTATTCCCCGGTCTTCCCATTCTTGCAACACTTTATTATACCGCGTTCAGTCCGCCCCGGCAATCCCCTTTTCCATACGTCCCTTATCGGCCCTTTGTTGCTGAAGTCATCTCCAATGGTTACCACCAGCATCTCGAACAAGTCTCGTTTGTGGTTACATTATACGTTTATCCCGTCTCTTCCAATCCCTTGAAATAGGCATAAAAATATTGTATAAAATATTTATAGAGACCTTAGATGGAGAATTTGAGAATTTTTCTTCTGTGTCAACGAATAAAGGATCTGCAAAGGGGGCTGTTATGAAAGAAACCCGTGCATTGATTTTACTTTTGATCTGTGTATTAAGTCTGATTGGCTGTTCCTCCACGTCTTCAAAGAAGGACGCCTCATCGAACGCGATAGAGGATATCCGCAAAGGTGACCCCGCTTTCTCTTATGAGGAAGAACTGGAAATGTACAGAGAAACGAGCCCCGGAGTAAAATACGACGGTTTCATTAACACTTCCGAATATGTGATCCGTAATAGCCAACAAGCTGTTGCAAGAGCCAAGCGTGAGGTCACGCTCGCATATAACAAAACGAGTGTTTATTATGATCGTGAGGCCGATATATGGAAAGTTGTGTTTTATACCGAGGGGTCTCTCGGCGGTGACCAGACTGTCTATTTGGCGGGTAATGGCATGACGAACCTCATTGTTTATGGTGAATGATTTTGGAAACATATCGTTTTATCAAATCCGGAGCATCCTTAAAAAGATGTTCCGGATTTTGTTTGTCTTTTCCAGCGAAGCGGTTTCAAAACAGAACGTGAGGTCACAAGAATCTAAAATGAGGGAGTCCCATACCGATCGTTCCGGACCGTCATAGGGGCCGTCCGGCATGCATACACTAAACCATCGGACCATGTTTCTTATGTAAGAGTTTTGTAAGAAGACAACAAAACGCCCTCCCCCCAACACTATATAAGAGAGAAGGGATGGATACGGCCAAACCCATTAAAACCATCAATTGGAGTGTATTCGCCGCTCTGCTGGTCCTTTTGTTCGTGCTGCTGCTGCTCTCGCGCTGCCACCCGAACCTGGGGGTATCCGGACCAACGGCGGACACATCCTCCACCGCGCCCGCGGCGGTTCCTCAGGGATCCCGCTTTGTCTTGGAGTCCGTTTGATTACGATGTGAAAAGAGGTTGGCACCATGCAGATATCTCCCAGAAAAATTCGATTCGGCCTTCTCGTCCTCGCCGTATTTCTGGGAGGGGTGCTCCCCACTTTATTTTCCCTGTTAGGGGATTCGGATGTCCTGGCTGTTTCCTTACCGGTCAGCGCCGCGTTTGGCATCCTGCTTTTCCTGGCCCAGTCGGCCCCCTTGTTCTTCGGCTTCGTGGGGGGGTATCTCATCATGGCCGCCGCCATGCTGTCCCGTATCCCCCTGTATGCCGCCCAGCCCCTGCTCATAACGGGCTACGAAATCCTCTGCTTTCTGGGATTCCCTTTGATTCTGATCGGCCTCTCCCGGCTGTGGCTGCGAATGGCGCTCAGTATCCGGCTGGCGTTTCTCTTTTCTGCACTCAGCCTGCTATCGGTGTTTTTGCTGATGCAGTGCGGGTGGTCCTTTATGGTGGATGCTTTGGATGCGCAGGGGGCCGCCGGGCAGTCCGCCCTGCCGGAGCTTCCCGGTGTTCTGCTCTCCCTGTTTGTGGAATGCAGCGCATATGCCCTTCTCCGTTTGTGTTTCCATGATAAAGAACGGGACCAGGTATCCTTCAACATATAAACCATATGAAAAACCAGCATAAAACCGGCAGGAATCGGACGGATTCCTGCCGGTTTTGATCTGTTTCCACTCATTTTCCGACACAAAAACGGGAGAAAATATCCTCCACCACGGCCTCTGTCACCCGTTCGCCGGTCAGCTCCATCAGCGCATCGAGTGCGCTGTCCACACAAACCGATACGGCGTCCAGCGTCATGCCGGCCGACAGGGCGGCGGCGGCCTCCGCCACCCCGCTTAGCGCGCGGCGGGCGGCATCCCGCTGCCGCTCGGTGGCCAAGACGGGTTCCCCCTGGTGCAGACGGCAGACACCGGTGATGTCTTCGACTTCCCGGATCAGCTCCTCCGCTCCCTGCCCGGTTGCCGCGGAGATGGTGACGGTGCGGGGAACCGCGCGGCGGATTTCGTCGGCGTCGGCGGCAAGCGGCCGGTCGGATTTGTTGATCAGGGCCACCGCCGTATCGGGAAGCTCTCGAAGCAGGGCACGGTCGCCGTCTTCGAGGGGCCGGGACCCGTCAAATACGGCGAGGACGAGAGCCGCCGTGCGCAGGCGGGCGCGGGCACGCTCCACCCCCGCCGCCTCCACCTCATCAGCGGTGTCCCGGATGCCCGCGGTGTCGGCCAGCCGGAGAGTCACGTTGCCGACCCGGACCGTCTCTTCCACAACGTCCCGGGTGGTTCCCGCCGTGGGAGTAACAATGCTCCGGTCACAGCCGGCGAGAAGATTCATCAGGGTGGATTTCCCCACATTGGGACTGCCGACGATCACGGTGTCGACCCCCTCCCGCAATATCCGCCCTGCGTCAAAGGTAGACAGCAGACCGGACAGCGCCGTTTCCGCCTCACCGAGCGCGGCGTCGAGCGCCTCCGGCGTCAGCTCGGGGATATCATCGTCCGGGAAATCCACATAGGCTGAAAAAGCGGCCTGCGCCTCCACCAGGGTACCGATGACTGCTTCCACCCGCCGATAAACCGCCCCCTCTTTCGCGGCCAAAGCCGTACGGGCCGCGAGCCGGCCGTCGGCGGCGATAAGCCCCATCACCGCCTCGGCTCCGGTCAGATCCATCTTGCCGTTGAGAAATGCCCGGCGGGTGAACTCCCCCGGCCCGGCCGGCCTGGCCCCCGCATCCAGCAGCGCCCGCAGGGTACGCTGCAGCAGATAGGGTCCCCCGTGGCAGGACAGTTCGACCACGTCCTCTCCGGTATAGCTGTGAGGGGCCCGGAACACGAGTGCCACACATTCGTCGATATCGCCTTCCCCGTCGGCCACATGGCCGAAGGCGGCGGTGTAGCCGGGAAGGCGGTCGAGAGACCGGTCCGGCCGGGCCGGACGAAACACACGGGACGCCACGCCGATCGCGTCCCGCCCGGAAACCCGCAGCACTCCCAGCCCCGCCGGCGCCGACGGGGTGGACAGGGCGGCGATTGCCGGGCCCTGCATCATTTCCATACTCATCCGGTCTCTTCCTTTCCGTTTCGGCAGTGTACTTCTGTATTATAGCAGGGACGCCCCCCTGCGGTCAAACACAAAGAAAAAGACAAAAATTCGACTTTTCCATATTTTCCTGTTGACAAAGCATTCTTCCTCCATTATACTGTGTATTGCAAAGTATTAAAGAATGCATAGTATCCAACAAAGGGGGGGACTGCCTTGGATGTGCAGCGCAAAAAGGGGTTGCTCGAGATGTGCGTCCTCGCGGTGCTCAGCAAAGAGCCTTCCTACGGCTATAAAATCATTGGGGATGTCTCGGCCTGCATTGAAATTTCCGAGTCGACCCTCTATCCGATTCTGAAGCGGCTGGAAACCGCGGGCTGTCTGACCACCTGTCCCCAGGAACACAACGGCCGCCTGCGCAAATATTATCACATCACGCCCACGGGACGGGAGCGCATCACCGCTTTTCTAGAGGAGTGGGACGAAATGAAACAGGTATATGCCTTTGTACAGGAGGAGTCATCATGGAATTCACCACATTCTTGAACGCACTGGATGAGGCTCTCGCGGATCTGCCCCCCGAGGAACACGCCCGTATCCGAGACTTCTACAGTGAGCTGTATTATGACGCCGTGGAAAATGGAAAGTCCGAGGAGGACGCGGTTGCCGCGCTCGGCAGCATCCACGATATCCGGGAAAAGGCGCTCATGGATATCGGCCAGGCGGAAACCCTGCCCGACCCGCAGGCGGTGTACGCCCCGCCTCCCTATCCGTATATGGATCCGACGGCACCGCCCTACCCGCCCAAAAAATCCCGCGCCGGCAAGATCCTGTTCTGGACCCTGTTTCCCTTCATTCTGCTCATCGGCATCCCGCTGGCCGCGGCGGCCCTCGCGCTGTATCTTTCGGTGTGGGTTGTCCTCGCCTCTCTGTGGGTCGTCGTGGCTTCTCTGGCGGTCGCGATGCTCTGGGGCGGCGTTTCCTCCGTTGTCATGATGGCGACCTCGGTGCCCGCGGGCCTCTTTCAGCTCGGCACCGCGATTTTCGCGGGCGGATGCGGCGTACTGCTGGGCGTGGCCAGCCTGAAGCTCTGTGTGCTGTTTGCCAAGGCGACCGCCGCGCTTTGCCGGGGACTCGGATCCCTGTTTCATAAGAGGGAGTCCTAACGGCTACATCGACGGGCCTGGCCCGGAAAGGATAGATGCAACATGAAAAAGATCCATTGGGCGCTGATAACCGGCGGCGCTTTATGTGTATTCGGCCTGCTGTTGGGAGCGGCCGCGCTGGCGATAAACGGATTTGATTTTATGAGGACGGTGACCACAATGAAATACGAACAGAAGACCGCCGCCTATGAAACCGCTTTGCTCGAGGGCATTGACATCGCGGCCGAGGATATGAAAATTGTCGTCTCCCCTTCCTCGGACGGGCAGGTGCATCTATCCTATTGGGAGTCGGCGGCGGATGTCGTCACCCTCGGCGTGAACAACGGCCGGCTCGAATTCCGCCACAGCACCGAGGAATCCTGGCTTGATAATCTCATTCACGGCTTTTGGAACAGCCTTTCCAGGCTGCGCCATTATATCGAGGTCAAAATCCCGTCGGACTATACGGGGGCACTCTTGGTATCGAACGACAATGCCTCTCTTTCGGCCTCCGGCCTTTCCGCTCTTTCCACTGCGTCCTTCCAAGCTAAAAACGCCTCGCTGGAGTTATCCGATATCACCTCCCTGGGCGCTTTGACCGCGGAAACGACCAATGGGTCCCTGTCTCTTGACCGGGTATCCGCTGGCTCCGCCCGCGTCACCAACACCAACGCCCGCATCCGCCTGATCGACACCCATCTGGGTGACACCGTTCTGCAGACGGACAACGGCTCGGTCCTTCTGAGCAGCGTGACGGTCGGCAGTCTGACCGCCAAAACCAAAAATGCCTCTTTCGACGCCGAATCCCTGACTGGCACCGGCCGGGTGGAGCTGGAGACCACCAACGGATCCCTGACCGCCATCGATGTCAAAACAGGCGGCGACCTCTCTCTAAAATCCAAAAATGGCAGCGTGCGCGCGACCAACTGCAGTTCGGCCGCTCTGATCGCCGGAACCAGCAACGGTAAAGTGGACCTGTCCCGCTGCAAAGCGGATCGGGTCGAAGGCGAAACCAGTAACTCCGCTTTGGAATTCGAACGCCTGGAATCCCTGGACATCACCCTCTCTTCAAGCAACGGAGACGTCAAAGGATCGGTTCTCGGGCGAGAGGAAGACTACGTCATCGTAACCCGTACCACCAACGGCTCCAGCAATGTCACCGATCGGGTGGGGGATCTCCCCGGCCGACTGAACATCAGCACCACCAACGCGTCGATCCGCGTCAGCTTCGAATCGTAATCCATCCGTTTGGCGGGTCCCCTGTCTTTGTACAGGGGGCCTTGCTCTTTTACCAACGTTTTTCCCTTTTGCCGCCTCTCTGTTACAGAGACGGTGAGAAAGGGCGATGGTCCCGCCGTGCGCACGGCGGCCGCCGCCCCCAGAAGGAGGTGCCCTATGGAGCAGACCGGAAATCAGGCGGAATTCCTTCGGCTGTACAACGCCTATTACAAGGCGGTATATTATACCTCCCTGGGCATTCTGCATCAGCCTGACGCGGCCGCCGACTGTATGCAGGACACCTTCGCCGCCCTGTGGGATGCTTTGCGGAAAGAGGAACGTATCCGGAACCCCGGCGCCTGGCTGATGACAGTCGCCCGGCATACCAGTCTGGGAGTGCTGCGCCGTCAGCGGAACCTGTCCCCGCTCGACGAACTGGGCGAGCTTCCTTCTCCCGACGACGATACCTCCCGGCTGCCGGAGGAGGACCTCTTCATCGCGCATCTTCTCAAAATCCTGCCCCCCGCCGAGCGGGATGTTTTTGTTCTCCACGTTCTGGGCGGTCTGCGTCTTTCCGCCATCGCCGCCGCAATGGATATGCCTCCCGCGACGGTGCGCTGGCGCTTCGCTTCTGCCCGCAAGTTGCTGAAAAAAGAACTTGAAAACATAGAACGGATGGAAAAACGGCAAATGGGATCCTCCTGAATCTCCGGGTTCCAGTCCATCTTCTTCTCCTTCCCATTGAAAGGCAGGTGTCTTCTCATGACATGGCGCTCTTTTCACTCCCTCTGCCGGAAACATGCAAAGCGTGTACCCTACCATCCCGAAGCCTTTTTACAGGATGCCCCCGCGAAACCGCCGTCTGTCTATTACCGGTTTGCCGCTCTGGCCGGGTCGGCCGCGGTTTTGGTCGTGGCGCTTGCGGCGGTGCTTCTGAGCAATCTGTTCCAGCCCACATTCGGGCCAGGCCCCGGATATGCGGAGGCTTCCTCCTCGAACGGCGCACTTCCCGCCGGCGTTGATCTCGCCGAACTCTATACCTACCTTGCGGAGCTGTCCTATACCGATCAGGTGGTGGCGTTCGACGCTCGGACGCTTCCAGCCGCCGGACAGCTTCAGTACGCCAATCAGGTGTATCTGCGGGAACACGGCGCTTCGCTCCTGCAGGAGACAAACGATGGCTCGCCCACCACGTCCCTGCAGCCGGACGAGTCATCCGGAGAAGCGGGAACCGGATTCATTCCGCTCTCCACCGCGCAGGCACTCCTGGACCGCCTGTTCGGCCCGAACGCCAAACAATTATCCGAACAGGAAACCATCGGTTCCTTTCTCTCCTGGCAGGACGGCCGGATCACCGCCATCGATCCCGACCGGTCCGTGAACGGGATCCTGTATGTCCGTTACAGCCGTTCGGCGGATCCGCAGGATTCCGAACAGATAGAGAGTTCCCTTCTCACCGCTCCCCTGTTTTATTATATCGAGGATCTGAGCACCACAGAGGATGCGATCACGGTGAAAACCGCGGCTTTCGCCCCGGACAGTCCGGACGCCTGGGAAACCCCCGTCGATCTCGAGAGCTATACCCGCCTTCAGTCCCAGCTGCGGAACCGGCGGCAGACCTGTGTGCCGATCAAGACGGCGCTTTATACCTTCGGTGTGGAAAACGGATCGCTCTACCTGGTCTCCTGCCGGGACACCGTCCCCGTGACGACAACGAGCACCTCCAGCACCAGCGGCACGACAGAGTCGCCGTCCACCTGGGCCCCGCCCGGCTGGACCGGCCCCGGCGATCCGCCGCCCTTGAACGAACCCGTCAAGTGGCTGGGCCAAACCGATCCGGATCTCTTCATGCCGCTGTTAAAGGCCACCGCCCTGCTCGGCTCGTACAACACCCCGGTCACGTCGGAGGAAAAACAGCATGCCGTGCGCGGCCTGATCCCTTTTATTGAGGTCCCGTATATCGACCCCGAATGGAACATCCAGTCGGTGCCGGATGTGGAACGTGCTGCGTTATCCGAAAAACTGGGAATCCCCACGGGCTTGGTCGTATATGCCATGCCGTTTGATTCCCTGAACCTGTTGACCGGCCGTTATTTCGAAAATCTGCAGTACAACCGTGAGGATCTCTATCCGGCCTTCCGTGCCGATGCGGACGATACCCAGCTGGTCCTGGATGCCGATTCGGATACGGTTTATGTCGTGATCGGAGTTACAGGCGGCCGCAACGATGTGTTTGTTGTCGCCGATGAGCAGCAGCGGGAAACCGTCGTCCAGTACACCATCCTGTATATCGACGGCGCACAGAACGATGTTTACGCCCCCTATTACGCGGCAAACGGTTACGCGGCGTTACAACGATATTTCCTGAAAACGTATCGTTTTTGGGAGAATTCGCAGGTTCTGCATATGGATGTCGATTATCAATCGGGACAGCCCCGGCTCCTGTCCTTCCAGTATTCCGATATGCCGTTCGGCAAACAGAAGGTGCTGGTGGAATGGGCTTGGGAATTCATCCAGGTGGGATCGGCCGATCCCACCGCGTCCCGAGACGTCGCCGATGTGCGGGTATTTGACGCTATGACCCAACAGATCAAGGGCCTGTACAGCCTCTTCTTGACAGAGGATGGCGCCCCATCGGACATTCAGTATGCGGAACTCATGGCCTGTATGACCCCGGAAACGCTCGAGGTACTGGAAAAACAGGGGATTCTGGAAAGCAAGGAGGACCAGTCCCTGCTCTATGTGTATGCAAACGACTGGAGCCGCGGAGTGGTTCTTTCCGCGACGGAAACGGGGTATAACACGTTTGACGTGGTCTTTATGGAACGGGACAGACTCGTCGGTACCTACCGCCGCTTCTCCTTGACCATGGTGCTTTGGTCTGACGGCGCCTACCACGTCGCCTCCCTGCCAAAGGAGATCAAGTAAACGAAACGCGCCCATGCCGACACGGCATGGGC
>CABQAA010000005.1 GCA_902461995.1 uncultured Oscillospiraceae bacterium
CCAAGATTTCGGCAGCTGCCGCCGTTTTCTCGCTTCTCCTGTCCGGAACGCCCCTGACGGGTGCGCTGTCTCCGGAACCGGCTCCCTCCTATTATCAATCGGCGGACACCCGTCTCCAATCCCTCGTTTCCGCCGATCAGGCTTTTACCCTCTCCCCCCAGGATCTCCGCCTTTCCGAAGATGCGTCCGGCGTATCTCTGGTGGACGGGAACGGCCCGGACGGGAAACCCTCCTCTCTTCTGAAAATCGAGCCGGGCGCCCGCCTTTCCTTCGATGTGGACGGTGCTGCGGCCGGCGGCTATATTCTCACCCTGTCCTATCTGGTGGCCGATGAATCCACCGAAGACGTCTCCTTTTCCCTGCAGATCGGCGGGGCGTATCCCTTCTCGGACAGCCGGGAAATCACCCTGCCCTCTTTGTGGAAGGACGAATCCCAGACGTACAAGCTGGACCGTTTCAACAATGAGGTCTATCCCCTGCCGGTCCATACGCCCGCCTGGCAGTCGAAGTCCCTAAACAGCACGCTCTACAACCTCGAAATCCCATTGATCTTTCCTCTCGAGGAAGGGACAAACCGCATCGACATGGTGTTCGGCACGGTGCCCTGCCTGATTGGCGAAATCGCTTTCGGAACCTACACGGCTCCCGCTTCCTATGAGGCATATACAGCCGGCAACGCGTCGAAAAGCAGCGCCGTTACCGCTGAGACCGCCCCCATTGTGTTCCAGGGGGAAGCCTATACGAGCAAATCCCATTCCTACATACGCGGCGAGAAAACCCGCAATTACAACTGCACCCCGTACGCCCCCGATTCCAGCCGGATCAACCTGCTGTCGGGCGGCACCTGGGCCGATCCGGGCAATGCCGTCACCTACGACTTCCATGTGGAGCAGAGCGGCGTCTACTATTTAGCCCTGCGGTACAATCAGTCGGACAAGGCCAACATGCCGGTGTTCAAGCATATTTATATTGACGGAAAAATCCCCTTTCAGGATCTGCAGAGCTATGCCTTTCCCTATACCGGGCTCGGCATGAAAACCCACACCGTCAGTGCGGACGGCGTCCCCGTCGGCATCTATCTCGAGGCGGGCGACCACACCCTGACCCTCGAGAGCACCGCCTCCCCCCTGTTTGAGACCTTCGAACAGCTCCAGGAGGTTGTCAGCGAAATCAACCGCATCGCTCTCGAAGTCAAAAAGGTGACGGGGAATAAAATTGACAAAAACCGGGACTGGAAACTCGAAGAGTTTCTGCCCGATATCCGTTCGGAGCTCACCGCCATCGCCGACAAGGTCGGCGCGGCTTATGCCGCCATCTCCGGGATGGCGTCCAAACAAAACATATCCGCGGTCTCCGATCTGAAGGTCGCGGCCGCCACCCTGCACAAATACGCGGACGACCTGGAATATTTCGTCAACAACATCAGCCGCTTCTCCCAGGGAAGCGGTTCAGTGGCCGAACGGGTGTCCACCCTGATGGACGGCCTGCTCGACCAGCCCATGAGCATCGATGAGATCGTGCTCTCCCCCCGCACGGAGGATCTGCAGCATCGCAGCACCGGGTTTTTTCAGTCGCTTTGGAAACAGGTGCAGAAGCTGGCTTATACCTTCATCGCGGATTATGATACCGCCGGCCAGACCTCCGGCGAAGAATTGGACGTCTGGGTCGGCCGTTCCACGTTCCACGTGGAGGCCCTGCGGGAGCTGGCCGACCGGCGCTACACCGGTGGAAAGGTCAATTTTTCCCTCATGGCGGACGAACAGAAGCTGATCTTCGCCCAGTCGGCCGGCAGCGGCCCGGATGTGGTGCTCGGCACCACGACCTTCCGTCCGTTCGACTTCGCGCTGCGCGGCGCGCTGTACGATCTGCGGCAGTTCCCGGATTTCGGATCCTTCATCCAGGATTTCCATTCCGAGATGCTCGTGATGTTCTCAATCGGAGACCAGTGCTTCGGCCTGCCCGAAACCGCCAACTTCGTCGTGCAGTTTTACCGCAAGGATATCCTCGCCAGCCTCGGTCTCGAGGTTCCGGAAACCTGGGACGATGTGCTCGCCATGCTGCCGGTGCTCAGCCGGTACGGAATGAGCTATAACACCTATCTGTCGAATCTCGAATCTTTCAAGCATTTCGGCGCCACCATGCCCTTTATCAATCAGTACGGCGGCAAGCTCTACTCGGAGGACGGGAGCCGGGTGGAGCTGGGCGATCCGGATACGGTGGCGGCCTTTACCCTGATGACTGACCTGTATACCCGTTACAGCCTGCCCGTCTCCATCCCAAATTTTTATAACAATTTCAAGAAGGGAATCAGCCCCATCGGCATGTCCGACATCTCCACCTATATCCTGCTCAAAAACGCCGCGCCGGAAATCAAGGGACAGTGGGGTATCGCCCCGTCAGTGGGGGTCCGGGATGAAAACGGCAACATCAACCGCAGCCAGCTCTCGGTCATGAACGGCTGTGTGCTGATGCAGGACAGCGACATGCACGAGGAGGGCTGGGACTTCCTCAAATGGTGGATGTCGGCGGATACTCAGGTCGAATACACAAGAGAAATGGTTTTACGCAACGGCCCCGAATACATCTGGAACACCGCGAACCTCAAGGCGCTGGCCAAAAGCACCGCCTTTGAGCCGGAAGATCTCCAGATCATCCTCGATCAAATCGATCAGACGGTGGAGGTTCCCCGCAATCCGGCCTATTTCGCTGTGGAACGGGAACTGTCCAACGCCTGGAACCGTGTGGTGTACAACGGGGATACTCCCCGGGCCTCGCTCGACAAAGCCATCCTCACCTGCAACCGCCAGATCGCCCAGAAGCTGCAGGAATTCGGCTACATGGACGCGAAGGGAAATCTGCTGAAGCCCTTTCAAGTCGTCACCGGGGAGGATGTGGACCGGTGGAAGGAGGAATGAGCATGAAAAAGCCGATTTCCGCCCGCCGTCGGGTCCGGCATGCCGGCGGGGCCTTTTCCAATACCGTTCTGCTCGGCCCCTACGCGCTGCTCTTTCTCTTCTTCATCGCGGCGCCCATCATCGTCGCCGTGGTGCTCAGCTTCACCTATTTCAACATGGTCAGCGCCCCCGAATGGAACGGTCTCGCGAACTACATCAAAGCCTTCACCCAGGACGACGTGCTCATGCGCAACGTTCTGCCCAATATGATCGTTTTCTCCGTCGTGGTCGGTGCCGCGGGGTTCGTCCTGCAGTTCCTGCTCGCCTGGTCACTGGCCCAGATTTCCCGCTGGCCCCGCACCATCCTGGCTCTGATCTTCTATTCCCCCTCCATGACGGCCGGCGTTACCCTCTCGGTCGTGTGGAAAGTGGTATTTGCCGGGGATGAATTCGGGTATCTCAATAACCTACTCCTCACCATCGGCGCGATCGATGCTCCCATTCAGTGGCTGCAGTCTCCTCAGTACATTATGCCCATCATGATCGTCGCCTCCCTCTGGTCGAGCATGGGCGTCGGGTTTCTGTCCATGATGGCCGGTGTACTGAACATCGATTCCGAGATTTACGAGGCGGGATATATCGACGGGGTGCGCAACCGCTTTCAGGAGATCATCTATATCACCATCCCCTCCATGAAGCCCCAGATGCTGTTCGGCGCGGTCATGGCCATCGTCAATTCCTTTTCGGCCGGCCAGATCGGCATCGATCTGACCGGGGCCAATCCCACGCCGCAGTACGCGGGCCAGACCATGGTCAGCCACATCATGGACCAGGGGTTCCTGCAGTATAACATGGGGTACGCCACCGCGCTGTCGGTGCTGCTCCTGCTGCTGATCTTCCTCGTGTCCCAGCTCGCCAACAAGTTTTTCGCGGAACGGGAATGACCAGTCCGTGAAAAAGGAAAGGACGGAGACGCCATGTCGAGTTTCCAGGGCAGCAAAATCAATCCCAGCCGGTTCAGCCTGTCCCAGCTCAAAATCTACGCATACCTGGTGCCGCTGGCGGTGGTGATGCTGCTGCCGATCATCTACATCTTTTCCACGGCCTTCAAGCCGATGGATGAGCTGTTCGCCTATCCGCCCCGCTTCTTTGTGCAGAAGCCCACCATCGAGAATTTTCTGGATATCTCCTCCTACATCGCCTCCTCCGGCATTCCGCTCTCCCGCTATATTTTCAACAGCGTGCTCTCCTCCCTCCTGGCGGTGGGCTTCACCCTGCTGATCTCCCTCAATGCCGGATATGTGCTCTCGAAAAAGAAGTTCCGGGGCAAGGGCATGCTGTTCACCATCAACACCATGGCGCTGATGTTCGTCCCCCAGGCCGTGCAGATTCCCCGGTACCTGATCATCGAGAAAGCCCATCTGATCGACAATTTCTTCGTCTTATTCCTGCCGCTTCTCGCCATGCCGGTCGGCCTGTTCCTCGTCAAGCAGTTTATCGACCAGGTGCCCGACGCCCTGATCGAGGCGGCCCGGATCGACGGGGCGGGCGATTTCCGGATCGTGACGGGCATCATCGCGCCCATCGTCAAGCCGGCCCTCGCAACCGTCGCCATCCTGGCCTTCCAGGCCAGCTGGAACAACGCGGAAATCAGCACCTACTATGTCAACAACGACATGATGCGCACCTTTGCCTTTTATCTGTCCAGCATGATCGTCGGCATGGGCAACAATGTGGCGGGCCGCGGCATCCTGGCCGCCGCCACCCTCATCATGTTCATCCCGAACCTCCTGATCTTCATTTTCATGCAGAACAAGGTGCTCAACACCATGGCGCATTCGGGCATCAAATAAAGGGGTCACCCGTGATCGATGTTTCCCGGCCGCATTTTCCGAATACGGCCAATAGGATTTTACGCAGAGAAAGGAAGGGCCGCATGAAACGCCAATCTGTTCGCCGCGGGCTCCTGACGGCGCTTCTTTTTCCGGTACTGTGCCTGACGGCGCTGGCCGATTCGGGGTCTACGAGCTACACCGTCTCCCCCACCATCAGCGGAGGAATGGAAATCTCGCCCGACGCCTACCTCCCGGCCGGGGTATACAGCGAGCTGGGGATCGACAACGCCCAGGACCTCTATGTCCGGGACCGCACCGTGTACATTGCGGACAGCGGGAACAAACGGATCCTGGTCCTGAACACCGCCGACAACACCGCCGCAGTCATCGGGGAAGGCGTCCTCACCGAGCCCAAGGGGGTCGCCGCCGATGAGGAGGGACGGATCTATGTCGCCGATCCCGGCGCGGGTCTTGCCTACCGTTTCTCCCCCGACGGGCAGGTCGAGCAGGTCTTCGAGCGACCGAACGCCCCCAGCTTCGGGAAAAATACCCGGTTCTCGCCCCTCAAAATCGCCGCCGCGGGCAGCGGCGGGGTCTACATCATCAGCGAGGATTCCAAAACCGGCATCATCCACATGGACGGAACCGGTGAATTCCTGGGATTCTTCGCCTCCAACGACGTCAAAAAAAGCCTGTTCGAAAAGCTCCTCGACGTGGTGCTCACCGAAGAACAGCTGAACAAGTTCCTTCCCACCGCCCCGTCCAGCTACGGCAGCATCTTCACCGGATCGGACGGCCTGGTTTACACCCTCAACAAAGAGCCCGGTTCCACAATACAGCGCCACAGCATCAACGGACTTGACCTCTTCGCCGGCCGCTCCTATCTTCCCGCCTTCAGCGCCGCGGGGGATCTCTTCGTCACGGCCGACGGACGGATGCTGGTGGTGGACAACGCGGGATACATCACCATCGTCGACCGGGAAGGCCATTTTCTCTGCCGTTTCGGCGGCAACTCGGCCGGCAGCGAACGGATCGGCCTGTTCGATCTGGCCACCGGTATCGGCGAGGACGCGGACGGCCGCCTGTATGTGCTCGATTCGAAACGGAATTATGTGCAGATTTTCGAACCCACCGCCGTCCAGCTGGATATTTATAAGGCGCTCGATCTCTATTCCGAAGGCCGGTATGACGAGAGCCGCCTCCTGCTGGAGTCGATTCTCAAACGGAACAGCACCTCGTATTTCGTCCGCCTGTACATGGGGCAGAACTATATGCAGCAGGGCGCGTACGAGCAGGCGATCCACGAATTCCAAGTCGCCGGCGCCAAGGCCGAATACTCCGAGGCGTTCTGGGAGCTGCGGAATCTCTGGCTGCAGGATCATATGCTCTATATCCTGATCGCCCTTCTGGTTCTGGCCGTGGCGGGCGTGGTGCTCAAAAGCCTGTCGCACCGGCGGAAACCCGCACCCGCACCCGTTCCGGACGGCTCAAACCCCGGCCGCCTGTCCCGGTTCGGGCGGGACCTGCTTTTCATCAAGCAGTTCGCCCTTCACCCCATCGATTCGGCATATGAAGTCAAGGCCGGGCGGGCCGGCAGCGTCGCCTCCGCGACCGCGGTATACGGCATCCTCTTTGTCGTCTACGTCGTTTATCAGCTCGCTTCGGGCTTCCTTTTCGCACAGAAGCTGGAGGACTTCTCCATTCTGAGCACCTTCCTGTATCTTTCCGCGGCGCTTCTTCTCTTCATCGCCGGCAACTTCTTCATCAGCTCGATTCAGGACGGCAAGGGCACCCTGCGCTCGATTTATATCGTCACGGTATACAGCTTCGCGCCCGCGATCCTGCTGCTGCCCATCCTGACGATCCTGCTGAACGGCCTGACCTACAATGAGCTGTTTATCCGGCAGATGGCGCTCATCCTCATCGTCGTCTGGATCGCGTCCGCCCTGTTCACCGCGCTGATCCAGATCCACGATTACTCTATGAAGAGCCTTGTCAAGAACCTCCTCCTGACGGCCTTTTTCATGCTGGTGGCCGTGCTGGTGCTGTCCTTGGCCTATCTGCTCATCAAACAGATCTTCACCTTTATCGGGGAAATCATAACGGAGGTGAGCCTGCGTGAATAAACGGATTGCATCGATCGCCGCCGTGCTGTGCGCTTCGGCGCTGCTCGCAGGCGGCCTCGCCCGGGGGGAGGACGGGGAAACGGACGCTGTTCGTCCGCCGAATCCCTCGCCCAGCCTCTTTCACAGCGTCAAACAGGATATCGAGGGGAGCGCTCCGAGCGAATCCCTCGCCGAGACTGACCGCCTCGTCTGCGAAAACAGCCGTCTGGCCCTGTATGTGGACGAGGATGCCTTCATCGTCAAGGTCCTCGACAAGCAGGGGGATTACGTTTGGTCCAGCGGTGCGGCGGAAAACGAGCTGCAGTTCATGACGGGTACCTGGCGCCGCTTTTCCCAGGCCTTCCTGACTATGGATTACTTTAACGCAACCGGCGCGTCCCTGCGCTCCTCCGCCCGGTTCGACAAAGCCAGGGCCAATCTGCAGTACACCGCCGACGGCCTGGCCGCCACCCTGATCTTCCGGGAACCCGACGCGACCGTCCGGGTGTACCTGACCCTGACCGAAGACGGCTTTAAAGTGCGGATTCCGGACGAAGAAATCGTATTCAATAAGCCGGATCACCGTCTGGGCAAGCTGTATGTCCTGCCTTTTCTCGGTTCCGCGTATGCGGACTCGATCCCCGGGTATTTCTTCATTCCCGACGGCTGCGGAGCTCTTATGCGCTTCGACGAGCCCAAAACCTACAATTCCTCCACCCTCCTGCGGGTGTACGGGACGGATGCCAGCGTGCAGGCCCCCACCGCCTATCAGGACGGATTGGCGCCTACCACGGTCAAAAATCTCCGCTTTCCGGTCTATGGGGCAGTGCACGGATACAATCAGAACGGATTTCTCGGGGTGATTACAAACGGCGAAGCCTATTCCGGCTTTGAAATCAGCCCCGCCGGCGTCAAAATCGATTTCCACTGGATGTCCCCGGTTTTCATCTACCGGGAGCAGTACCGGCAGGCAACCGGTTCCGGCGTCGGATTCGACGTCATCCAGAAAACCCCCAACGCCGTGGATGCCGAGGTGACGTATACCCTCCTCAGCGGCGACAGCGCCAGCTACGCAGGCATGGCCTCGGCTTATCGGCAGAAGCTCGATCAGTCTGGAGAGCTGCCGGCCAAACAGGAGCCGGCCGGCCATATTCCGCTGTACATCGAGGCGTTTATGGCCGATCAGGTCAAATCGCTGTTCGGTCAGTCCACCAAAGTCTTCACCACCCTCGAGGATGTCTCAGGCTGGGTGGACCGGCTCCGGAACGAGGGCGTCCAGGACATGATTCTGTCCTTAAAAGGCTTTGAACGAGGGGGATACAGCGGCGGCAAGGCCGGAAGCTACAAACTCCAGGGCGGCGTGGGCAGCGAAAAAGAGCTGCAGGCCCTTTACGGGAAGCTGAATGTCTCCGGATCCCGGCTGCTGCTGTCCAAGGAAATCAGCCGCGCCTATGACAAACAGGCAAAAAAATCCGGTTTCCTGTATGCGATCAACCGTGTGTTCACCACCACACCCGATACCGGATACCTCTACAACAGCCGGTATTACCTGGACGCTTTGACCGTCGCCAAGCTGGCAGATTCCTACACCGCCTTGCCGGATTATAAACGGAACGCTGCCCTGCCCGGGATCGGCAACACGCTCTACAGCCATTTTAAAGAAGGACGGGAAATGAGCCGTTCCGCCATGCTGGATGCGACCAGAGCCAATCTCGACACGCTCCGGAAGGCCAGCAGCACCCTGGCGCTGGAAGCGCCCTCCGCCTACGCCCTTTCCTACGCGGATATGATCTACAACACCGACATGCAGCATTCCCGCTACATCTTTGAGACCGATACAGTCCCCTTTGCCCAGATGGTCACGGGCGGGCATATCCCGAGCTTCTCCCCCTGGCAGAACCTCAGTGCAGGCGGCGGCAACGCGGTTCTGCAGCTGATCGATTACAACGTCTACCCGGCGTACCTGCTCACCGAAGCCGCCTCCGAGGAGTTCGATCATTGCCATACGAACGATATCTACTCCTCTCGCTTCGACGATTATCTCGGCGAAATCGCCCGGGTGTACAGCCTGGTCGATCCGTTGCTGTCCCAGGTATCGGGCGCGGCGGTGACAAACCGCACCTGTCCCGCGGACGGCATCTCCGTCACCCGTTACGACAACGGCAAAACCATACTCGTCAACTATACCGCCGCCGCTTTCACACTGGACGGCGTCACCGTGCCGGCCGGGCAGGCCGTTTGTATCTGACCGCACAGGAAAGGAGAGACCACCAGCCGTGAAAGCCATGAAATATGCCACCCGAAAAAAGCTGTTCGGGTTCTGTCTCATCCTTCCCTGGATCATCGGATTCGTCGTGTTCCTGCTCTATCCCCTGTCCCAAACCATCCTGTACAGCTTTTCCAACGTAAAAATCACCCCGACCGGCACCGAAACAACGCCGGTGGGATTCAAAAACTACACCGATGTGCTGTTCACCGATCCGGACTTCACCCTGGGGATCCCGACCTTTTTAAGGCAGATGATCTTCATGGTGCCGATGATCGTGGTATTCTCCCTGCTGTTTGCCCTGCTGCTCAACAGCCATATCCGGGGCCAGCGCTTCTACCGCGCCATCTTCTTTTTGCCGGTCATCCTCATCTCCGGTCCCATTCTCGAGCGGATCCGCCAGGTGGGCGCAACCGAGCTGCCCGGGGTCGAATCCTTCTTCGTTTTCGAATTCATCTACACCCAGGTGCCGTCTCTGCTCTCCTCGCCGATCCAGTACATCGTCTCGAACATCGTGCTCATTTTCTGGTTCAGCGGCGTGCAGGTGCTGATCTTCCTGTCGGGACTTCAGAAGGTGGACAATTCCCTTTATGAAGCCTCGATGGTGGACGGCGCGTCGGCCTGGCAGCGGTTTTGGAAAATCACCATCCCGGTGGTCAGACCGTTCATCCTCCTCATCGCCATCTACACCGTCGTGGATATCGCGCTGTCCTCTCTGAGTCCCTTCACGAAGGTCATTCAAGAGGGCATGTTCGCCCCGTCGAAGGGCTTCGGCTTCTCTTCGGCCGCCTCCTGGCTCTATTTTCTGTTCGTTCTCGCCGCTTTGCTGCTGGCTTTCCTGGTGTTTGGGCGCAGAGAAAAGGATCCGATGAAGCAGAAGGACAAGGAGCGGCGCCGGGCCGCCCGGCGCGCGGAAAAACGGCATCGCCAGGCCCTCCGGGAGGGGATCGGCTCCTGAACGCCCCGCCCGCCGTCCATCATTCCGAACGAAAGGAAGGATCCGCAACATGACGAAACGGTCTGTCTCCCGCCTCGTGTCGAAATCGGGAGTGAGGCGGCTCATCGCCGGCTCGGGCGGCAAGAAATCGGTGCTGTCTCAGGTCATCATCTACGTGCTCCTCACCGGCGTGAGCTTCACGTTCCTCTACCCGATCCTCTGCTTCCTGTCGGCGAGCGGCAAGGACGCCTACGATCTGGTGGATCCCCTTGTCCATTGGCTGCCCCGCACTTTCAACATCGACAACTTCGTCAAAGCCTACAACGCCCTCGGCGGATACAAAACGGCGCTGACCTCCCTCTTCTGGATGGGAATCGTCGCCGTGGTGCAGACCGGAATCGCGGCCATGGTGGCCTACGGATTTGCCAAACACGATTTCCCGTTCCGCCGCGTGCTCTTTGCCCTCATGATCGCTACCTTTTTTATTCCCAAACAGGTCTCCTTCCTGCCCGAATACGTGATGTTCACCTCCTACAAAATGGACAATTCCATCCTGCCGGTTCTGCTTCCGACCCTGTTCGGGCAGGGGCTGCGCCACGCGCTGTTCATTCTCATCTACGCCCAGTTCTTCAAAATGACCCCGCCCTCTCTGGATGAGGCGGCCGCCATCGACGGCGCCTCTCAAATGGGCATTTTCCTGAAAATCAACCTGCGCTCCGCCACCCCCGCGACCATCGTCGTCTTCATCTTCTCCCTGGTCTGGAATTGGAACGAGACGACGCTCGCCGACACCTATTTCGGCAAAAATCTCGTCACCCTTCCCCTGGCGCTCCAGCGGTTCCGGGACACCTTTCAGCGGCTCTATCCGGTTGTCAACAACGACAGTATCGAGACCCAGCTCAATCAGGGCGTGGAAATGGCGGCCGCCGTGCTGTCCATTATCCCGCTGCTCCTCATTTACATCCTGGTTGAGAGAAAGCTCATAGAAAGCATCGACAGAAGCGGTATCACCGGCGAATAACGGAAGGAGGGCAGCCACATCACCCAGGCGTTTTCCATGCATCCACAACATAAAGGAGGAAAAAACATGAAAAAGGCATTGTCACTGGCCCTGATTCTCACCCTGACGCTCATGGTCTCCCTGACCGCGTTCGCAGCGGACGCCGGCACCGTCTACAAGTGGGGGTTCACCAACCTCAACGACAAGAGCAGCCTGGACGACGCCACCGCGGGCGCCCTGCCCAAATACGACCAGGGGACCGTCGTGGATCAAGATTTGACCGCTTCAGGCGGGTGGTTTTCTAACCCAGCTGACATCGGTGCCACAATTGAGGACGGCATCGGTTTCGGCGGCGGCAAGGCCCTGAAGATCGCGGGCAACGGAAGCCAGCCCTTCGGCGCCGCCTATTGGAAGCTCCCTGTAGGCGCCTTTGCCGACAAGGATGTCATCGCCGTCTCCTTTCTCTACAAGGTCAGCGACGCAATGAAAGCCGGCACGCCCCAAACCCACGCCCACATCACCCCCAATAACGTGTACGCGGGCGGCGATCCCATCGCCGTCATCAAGAACGATCCCGGAAAAGGCGACGACGCCCTGAACGCCGCCGACTGCGGCTTCACCGATTTCGTCGGTGAACCGGCCGGCGACGGCTGGTACCGCATCACCGGCACCGTGGCCTGCGAGGCGTTCGGCGACCGCACCTTCCTGCGCCTGTTCGCGGATTTCCGCCAGCCGGCCGGCACCGATAAGCTCGGCAGCGACGCCTATGTCCTGTTCGACGACATCCAGATCGGCAAGGCCGTCCCCATCGCCAACGCGGACGCCGCGGAAAATCAGAGCTCCGTCAACCTGATCGCGGGCGGCGATTTCGAGGACAAGACCCTCGGCGAAAAGCTCGGCACGACCTATGACGACGACGGCTGGGGCTCCAACGTCTGGGACGCGGATTCCACCTCGTTCGTGCGGGACGGCTCCTCCAAGGTCCTGCGCCTGGCGGGCAACAACGCCGTGGCCTACGGCACGGCCGTCTACAAAATGCCGGCCCTGACCGCAGAGAAAACCTATCGCCTGGCCTTCGATTACAAATTCATCGACAACACCGACACCCTGACCTGGCAGGCGCATGTCAGCTTCCTCAACAGCAAGCAGGCCGGCACCCCCGGCGGCTGGTATACCATCAATCTGATCTCCAAACCCGGCGTTTTGATGGACAACGGCTACTATCATGTCGAGATGGATTTCACGCCTTCGGCGTTTGAGGCTTCGGCCATCACCGACATGCGCTTCTTCATCCAGCTCGGCGCCGCCAACGGCAACGACACCGGCATCTATTTCGACAACGTCGCCCTCTACGACATTGCGAACGCCGATCCGCTGCCCGACGACGTCCAGGCGGTCATCGACCAGATCGACGCCCTGAAAGCCGCCGATCAGCTCACCGATGCGGATAAAGCCGCCGTCAAGGCCGCTTACGACGCCTACAATGCTCTGAGCGCTGAGAACAAGACGATGGTTCCCTCCGCCAAGGTTGCCGCCCTGAACGCGGCTTACGACAAGCTGTTCGGGGAAACGCCGTCCGGCACCCCGTCTGAAACGCCCGACGGCCCCAAAACCGGCGTTGCTAGTGCCCTTCCGTTCGTTCTGGTTCTCGGCGCAGCATCGGCCGCCGCGGTCGTGGTGTCCCGCCGCCGCACAAAATAATAGGCTAACCGTCCCCTGGTCGTAGGATTCTTCTCGCTTCGCCTAGGGGATCATGAAAGGGATGGTGTACCTGTGAAAAAGCTGATCAGCCTGGCGGCGGCCGCGCTGCTGTCGCTGACCCTTCTCCTTCCGGCCGCGGCGGACACCAGTTCGGCCAAGCCGGTTAAAATCGTGCCTGGAATGAACTTCTGCACCGGCACGTTCGAATCGGTCCCCACCGGCGCTCTGCCGCAGAAGGGAACCAACGAGGAACTGTCCTCCACGCAGGGATGGCGCTCCAACGAATACGATTTTAAAACCGTCGGCATAACCGACAAAGGCTATAAGGGCGGCAAATGCCTGCAGATCATGGGAACCGGCGAAAACCCCTATGGCGCCGCTTACTATGTCTTCCCCAAAAACTCCATTAAAAAGGCGGAAACCTATCAGATCACCTTCGTCTATAAGGTGACCGATCCGCTGACCAAAACAAACCAGCTCCACTGCGACGTCATGGACGGCGGAAACGGCCCGATCCATACCCTCGTCGTGGGACTGGCACAGCGCCCCGGCGTCGATGTGGGGGACGGCTGGAAGCAGGTCTCCGGCACCTTTGTGGCCCAGGCCCCCTCCAGCTTCAAAGCCATCCGCTTCTTCTCGGAATTCAACTACAACGGCGCCATGCTGGGAAGCGACGCCAGCATCCTGATCGACAACGTGGAGATCAGCAAGCTCGGATCCGAAACCGGCTCTGCCAAAGCCGTCGAACTCTCCCAAACCAATCTCGTCCGGGGCGGCGACTTTGAATACAAGGCCGTCAATTCCCTGTACGATCCGAGCTTCGACGCCAACGGCTGGTGGACGGTCGACGGAGACAAAATGGCCTCCACCGTCGTGGAAGACAGCGGCTCCAAAGTCCTGCGCATGGCCGGAAACATGATGCTCAGCTACGGTTCCGCCTATGTCAATTTCAGCGAAAAGCTTAAGGCGGGCAAAACTTACCGGCTGATGTTTGATTACAAGTTCCTCGGCACCACCAAGGAGGACACCATGCAGGCGCATGTGGCCTTCATGCAGGATGCCGACAAAATGCCGGGCAATATCGGTGGCTGGAACAACGTCAATCTCGTTACAAACGATCTCGGAGAGGCGCTTCCAAACGGATACAAGCGCGTAACGGTCGACTATGCGCCCACCGCATTTGAGGCGGATGCCATTTACGGCCTGCGATTCTTTATTGCCCTCGCCGAACAGGGCTCTGATTTCGGCATTCTATTTGACAACGTGCGGGTCAGCGAGGTACTGGGCGATGCCGGCACCGCCACCACCGCTCCTCCCAAACCCGATGACCCGGGCGGAAACGTGACGGATCCCGAAGGCAGCGACCCCGATACCACGCAGTCCGGCGGTACGGAATCGACGGATCCGGCCTCGGATACGGATTCTTCTACCCAGGATGTCGGCAACACCGTCAGCGATGTGTCCACGGTTTCGGATACCTCCTCGGATCCGGAATCCTCGAACGGCGGTTTCCCCTGGGTTATCGTCATCGTGATCGCGGCGGCCGTTCTCGTGCTGGGCGGGGGCGGTGGATTCGCCTACTGGTATTTCAAAATCCGTCCAGGCCAGGTGCCGTCGGATTCCGACTCGCCTTCCGGACCGGATGCCGAATAGGCACAGCCCATACCGTCAGCTAAAAGGACCGCCGAAATCCCGGCGGTCCTTTTTCACAAATATACATGCTTAAACAGGAGGATTATCCGCTTTTTCTTCCGCCAGATTTGCCAAAGCCACCCGAATCGCCTCGATCACAAACGCGGAAAAGGTGCAGTCCCGTCCCTGAATTGCCTCTTCAACTCCTGCAATCAGGTCATTTGGAATACGAATGCATTTGTTCGTGGTCGGTGGAACGGATGGAATCTTAAACTTTCTCATCATATCTCCTCCCGCGCACTAAAATATGTCTGCCCTTATTATGCATTGAATTCGCATGTGAATATGTATCACAAGTGCATTGCAATTGTTTTTAGTATATGATATGATGAGATCAAAGCCAATGTTCGCTTTCGCCGGAATCCGCGTAATGAGTATACCCGCACAGGGGAGTATTCAGTCTATAGTGCAACGCAGGTGAACGGTTTTGTGTCGTTCAGCGTCTTTGTTTCTGCCGATATTCCGCCGTGTTATTCCTTTGTTCCCCCCTCTTTCTATTCCCCATAGAAACACAGCCGGCGCAGCATTTTGCTGCACCGGCTGTGTTTTGTCTGATTCAGATACAGGATTTCATTTGATGAAGCTGAACATGGTGCCGATCACGGGCAGCGGCTTCTGCTGTCCCTGCGCGGCGTTGACAATGCCGAGAATCGCCAGGACCAGGCAAACGATCCCCAGGAGGCTGCCGACAATGGTAAACAGGAGTCCGATAAACGGGATGATCGACAACGCCGAGCACACACCGGTCACCACTTCCAGCAGGAAGAGAATCAGGCCCTGATTCGTGTGGAATTTGACATCCGGATCGTCTTTTTCGATGAAGAGTCCCAGAATCCAAAGGATCCCTATGTAGTCCAGGATCGAGATCACCTTGGCCGTCGAGTTGTTCTGTGCCATGCTATCAACCAGCTTTCTACTTTATTTCTACAATCTAGTGTATCAAAATCCGCCTTGGTTTTCAAGTGACGCTTTCCCAAAGGCAAGTATTAAGTTTTTATGAAGGATGGCGGAAAAAAGCCCAAATCCCGTTTTTTTCACATATCAGCGTGCTATAATGAGCCTTGCTCGATTAGCCGGGCACTCGTGCCGCGGCCGAGATGATATGAGAGGAGTTGAACTGATGAGCGAGTCCAAACCCAAAAAACGGGTTAACCGGGGATTTCTTGTCTCCATGGTGCTGCTGGGCGTGGTCGTTCTCTACGTGGCCGCCACCCAGCTGATGCTCATCCCGCAGAAGAATGAGCTCAGAAAAACCGCCGACAGCCTCCGGCAGGTTTTCGACGACATTGCCCTGACATCCCGGGAGGATGCCGAAGCCCTCCGTGATAAGACGGCCCTTGCCGCGAAACAAAAGGAGATCGAAGAAACGGTCGCGCCTCTGTTTGTGAAGGATTCGGGGTATCTGAAACCGGCGCTGAACACCCTGATGGGAGAAATCAGCTCGATCGCGTACGGCGATACCCTGATCCGCTCCCAGGAACTCGTGAAATCGAAGACTGCGAAATGCCTGATCAATGAGGACACTGCGAGCTTATCCATGGAATACACCTATAAGGTCAGCGGGGATTTCATAGATTATCGAACAGAAGGCCTGGTCAGCATCCAGGACGGCAAACAGACCGTATACATGACGCTGATCTTCCAGAAATCCGAAGGCGATTGGAAGCTCTACCGCGTCAGCGGCCTCAGCCGCGATTCCTACGACAGTATAAGGGAGGCGGCAAAATGAGCGAGGTTCTCCGGTTGGAAAACGTCTGTAAATCCTTTGGCAGCCGCCCGGTAGTGAAAAATGTCAGCTTTTCGGTTCAGGAAGGGGAAATCTTCGGTTTTCTCGGCCCGAACGGCGCCGGTAAAACCACCACCATCAAAATGGTGCTCGGCCTGCTGGCCGCGGACAGCGGCACCATCCTCGTCAACGGACACAACATTGAAAAGGATTTCGAGGCCGCGATGCGGGGAATCAGCGGCATCGTGGAAAATCCGGACATGTACGGCTATCTGTCGGGCTACGACAACCTCCTGATTCAAGCCCGCGCCTGCGGCGCCGATCCAAAGCGGATCGACGAGGTCGTGACTCTCGTCGGCATGCAGATGCGGATTCGGGAAAAATTCAAAAGTTATTCTCTGGGTATGAAGCAGCGGCTGGGCGTCGCGCAGGCGCTGCTCCACAATCCCAAAATCATGATCCTCGACGAGCCGACCAACGGCCTCGATCCGGCCGGCATCAAGGAATTCCGCGATCTGCTGCGGCATCTGGCCCATCAGCAGGGCCTGTCGGTCATGGTCTCCAGCCACATTCTGCAGGAAATGCAGCTCATGTGCGACACCGTGGGCATTATCAATGGCGGCGAGCTTCTGCGGGTGGGCACCATGGAAGAGCTCTCGCATCTGGGAAGCGATACGGTCTACCGCTATCATCTGCGGCCGATGGACGACGCCGTGGCGCTCGCGCAGCAGCATCTTGCCAACCGTCTGGTCGGCGTCGGGCCGGACTTCATCGATTTGCGGATATCCGAAGCCGAGGTGGGCGATGTCAACTGCCGGCTGATGGAAAACGGCATCACCATTTACGGTTTGGCCGCTCAGGGCAACTCCCTCGAGCAGATCTTCATGTCGATTACGGGGGGAGGGAATGTCGTTGAATAAGCTTTTACAGAATGAACGCACCAAGCTTTACAAAAAAATCTCCACCTGGATTCTCATGGGGGTCATTGTGGCGCTGATGCTCTTCACCCTCGGCGTTGTCAAACTCTCCAATGTTCTGATGTCCAGCGGGAACAGCATGACCTGGCGCGAATACTACGAAATGAACTACAGCTCTGCCCAACACAGCACGGGCAGCGACCCGTCTGCTTATCTGGATTCCCAAAAATACAAATATCTGCTCGACAACGACATCCCGCCATCCGACTGGCGGACCGATCTGGTGGACTCGTATTGGAACCAGTACAAGCGATCCGAAATGGATCTTCAGGAACAGCTGAAAAACCCGCTTCTCAGCGATGAAGAACGGGCAGGGCTCGAGCAGGAGCTGGCGGATACGCAAAAGGAACTGAACCATATTGACCGCCTGCTCGCCGATAACGACTGGAAGGCCTATATCCAGTCCCGCAAAGAAGATCTCGCCAGCCTCTCGGCGGATGATCTAGGGTATCAATCCCCCGATGAGATCAAGGTCCAAATCGAAATTCTCGACATGTATCTCGATATGGATATCCCGCCGGTCTCGACCAGCATGTACTTTTACGGACGGGGCCAGGACGACAGCGGCTCCTGGAAAAGCGAGCAGCTGCAGTCGATTCAGGCCAACAAGCTGTCCCTGCTCCGTGGGGAAAGCGATCAAGGGACTCTCCTGACAAAAACCCAACGGAAGGAACTGCAGTCCGCCATCGACGTGGCCCTCAAACGCCTGTCGACCGACACTCCGCCCGTCGGCAATTCCTCTTTCCCGTCGATGATGGATGTCTCCACCGGCAGCCTGGAACTCGTTTCCCTGCTGCTCATGGTCTTTGCGGGCGGCATGATCGCTACAGAATTCGGAACCGGAACAGTCAAGCTGCTGCTGATCACGCCCCACCGCCGCTCCAAAATCTTTTGGTCCAAGGCGCTCCTTCTGCTGGAGGTCATCCTCATCACCTCGGGCGCCATGTTTGTGGTGTCCTTCCTGGTCAGCGGCCTGTTGACCGGCTTCGCGGATTTGACGGCTATGCAGGTGACGCCTCTGTTCGGCACCGTGGTCCGGATCCCCTATCTGCTTTTCATCCTGTTTAAATATCTGCTCTTCCTTCTGCCCGTCATCGCCTATGCCTCTTTGGCGCTGATGCTGTCGGCCGTCACCCGCAAGAGCGCGGTGGCCATCGCGGTCTCAATTCTGCTGATGTTCGGCAGTGAAATGGTCCTCTCCATTGTCACCATCGTTGGCACTGCGGCGGGCTTCACCATTCCGGGACTCAAATTCCTCCTCTTCTCCAATACCAATCTCGCCGTCTACTTCCCCTCTTCGATGGGCGGCATGAGCTTGACCGGAGGCTTGAGCAGCACCATCGACGGCACGATGACGCTGGGATTCTCGGTGGTCATCCTCCTTATTTACACCGTCTGTTTCCTCTGGATCGCCAGGGACAGCTTCTGCCGACGCGACATCAAATAAACAAGCCGCCGTATTGGACAAAAGCGGGGCGTCCCCATCTGG
>CABQAA010000006.1 GCA_902461995.1 uncultured Oscillospiraceae bacterium
GAGGCCCGGTTTGGTTCTTTGAACCCCTATACGTCTGTGCCTAAAGCGGGCTGCCGGAGCCGGTCCGGTTGACAGGCCTCCGGATGGAGCGGTTCATTTTCCATGCAAAAAGAAGAGGCCCTCTATTCGGATGCCGGCTGCGCGGACAATTCGAACGGCTGATCCGGCTCGGCGGCTTGATCGTATAAAGCCAAAAGATCATACAATAGGCCGGCGTCGGCCTGATAGGCTTTATCCTGATACAACACGATCCCCCCATGCTGCAGAGACAAATGGAAACCCGTTTCCTTGTTGGATAGAATCAATGTGGTGCCCGGAACCGGCGTATAAACGGTTTCCCTCTTCAGGGCTCGTTCGATGCGGTCCAAAATCGTTTGAATCAAAAGCGGGTCGGCGATCTCTTTCTGCCCCGCCTGCCGGTCGGGATGGGATGTCAAATTCTGAAACAGCAGGGAGCGCAGTTCGCGGCGGTCGATCCGCACGTCCGCCGGCTCGGCCGATGGCGTCGTCCGGTCTGTCAGCCCCGCTTGCGTGGCTGTCGTCTGCCCGCGTTCGATTCCCTGCGTGGCGGTTGTGTTGTCCTCCTCTTGTCCGTCAGCGGCGGTTTCCTCCCAATCGAGTACATCGCTTCGATCTTCGGCCTCCCCTTTCAGCACTGCATATTCATGCGTCTTCGCCTCTGCACCAGTCGCTTGGGAATTGCTCCCCGCAACAGGGAGTTCCGCGCAGCCGGCCAATCCGCAGACGACCGCCAGCAGGATCACAGCAGCGCTGCTTTTTTTAAACATGCATGTCACACCTTTCTCATAAGATCAACAGCGACAGAATGGCCTCAAACGTGTCTTCCTGCGTCACACCGGTAAAGCTGGCCGTATAGGCGAAGCTCCCCTCGTAATACAGCGCCGTGGTTTCCGCCGTTTCGGCCGGAACCAGAAACTCCCGTTCCCGGTATGACACGCGGCGGATATCGAGCCCCTCCTCTCCCCCCCTTGCGTCGGAAAGAATTTGCACCGACCCGTTCCGGAACTGATAAACCAGACCGATCGGCCGTCTCGGTTTATCGAGAGATAGCAAAACATAACCGAGAAACTCCTCATTCTCACAGGGAACCAGGTTCCAACCCAGCGCCTGCTTAGCTTCCCTAAAAGACACATTTTCCCGGATGACAGAGTCGTGGGGCACTCCCGGATCGGAACTCTCCGGACACTGTGTGACAGGCGGCTGTGTAATGGGGACGGAGACCGACGGCAGCTGCGAGTACGGCGGGGACGGCCATTCCGGCCGATGAAGGAGGGGAAAAAGAACGGCTGCCGCACAAACGGCCACCGCCAGACAGGCTGCCAGAGCCAAACCCGCGTACAGCCGTTTCTTCCGCTTTTGCTTCTGTTTTTCATAGATCTCCAAACGCCTCAGAATATCCTGTGCGCGCTCACAATACGTCTTCAAATTCAAACCCCTCCTTTTCCAAGGCGGATTTCAGCGCTTTTTTACCCCGATAGGCCAAATTCTCGATCTGTTTGCGGCTTTTGTGCAGGACAACCCCCGCCTCGGCACAGCTCATATCCTCGAAATACAGCAGATGGAGAACCGTTCGGTACTCCCCGTGGATCGTCCGCAGCGCTTTGTGCAGCTGCCGGCTTTGCTCATTCTTCAAAATCTGCCGTTCTAAGGAGGTTCCGTCCGTCAGCTCCGGCTCAGCCTCCTCAAGGGGCAAACTGGGAAATCGCGCCTGGCGGCGCAGATAATCGAGCGCGTTATGCCGGCCGATTTTAAACAGCCAGGTTTTAAAGGAACACCGCTCTTTAAACCGGCTCTTTCCAGACATCACCTCGAAAAACGTCTCGTCCGCCAAATCTTCAGAAACCGCGAGATTGTTCACAAAACCGTTGATGAAAAAGAGCAGACTGTCGCTGTACAGCTCCACGAGTTCTTCAAGGGCCTGCACGTCCCCCTCCTGGAATCGGCGGTAGCAAACCGTACCGGTATCCATCGGCAGCCTCCTTCCTCTTTTGGCTCCTTCATCTCTTAGGCGAACGAATCCGCCCATACACTCACTTAAATTTCAAAAAATTTTATCGCCCGCTGCAAATGAACGGCCCGGCAGCGCCAAACGTCTTTGTGCAATTTCGGATCCCGCCTCTCCGCTTGCCTTTCGGAGCGGAAAGCGGTATAGTATGAACAGACGGCATGTCGATCTGGACAAAGGAGGATCCTATGAAATACCCTCGAAAAACAGCGGCTCTGCTGGCCGCCCTGGCTATGACCGGCCTTGTCGCCGCCTGTTCCGCCACCCCGGCCCCGGAGCCGGAAAGCCATGCAGATTCATCCACCGCCCCGCCTGTCACCACCGCCCTTCTGCCGCCTCTGAGTGCGGAGGAAGCGGCAAAGGCGTATACCGAGGCCTATGCCCGCCTGCAGAATTTTGACGCGGTCTCCTTCGAATGCCAGTCCGAGATCGGCCTGAACGACGGACGCAGTTGGGCTACCGTAACCATCAAAAATCAAACGTCGCTCTCCCGCAAAAACGGCGTACTCGATCGGCTGCTGACGACGGGAAGCCTGTCGGGGGAAACCGCCTCGACGTTTTCACAGTATTACGACGGGGCTTCCGGGCGGATTTATCAACAGACGGACAAGGAAAAATATGTCTTTCAGGCTGCCGGCGCCGAGCAGGCGACGGTCGGTTCCGGAATCGTCCTGCCTTTTGAACTGTCCGCCGACGCTCTGAAATCCCTGGTCGGTACCCGCGGCGAGGACGGTTCGATCCGCCTGGAAGGTCAAGTCCCGGCCTATTTACTGGGGAAAGACCGCGACGCCGCCTTTCTCGACGCCGCGTTTACCGCTTTCCAGCTGTCCGAGGATTTGCTCGGCGATTACAATCTCAAGGCGGCGCAGATCACCGCCGTAATCAACCAAAATGGCTGTCTGACCTCTTTTGACGTCTCGTATCAGGCGACCATTCCGGGGGCGGCGGGGGATCTGCCGATGCGCCTTTCATGCTCGGTCACCTTCCCCTCACCCGGACAGGACAGCGCCGTGACACCGCCCTCTGATCTCGACACCTATGCCGTGCGTTCGGGCGGCACCGCCCCGTGATCGCCGGGCCGCTCTTTCAAACCGACCGTCTCATGCTGCGTCCGCTGACGGATGCGGACACCGCCGCGGTTTTTGCCCTGACCGGGGATGAGCGGGTTGCTCGATTTATGCGCTTTTCGTCCCATACATCCTTTTCGCAGGCCAGGGAACTCATCGCGGAGTATCAACGCGGAGACGCCTTCGCCGTTTGTCGGCGGCCGTCCGGGGATTTTCTGGGCGTCTTTGCCTTAAACCCAACGGCCAGCCGGACTGCCGCTCCATGAGTCTCTTTCTACGTCCCGCCAGCTGGGGCCGTGGGCTGGCGGGGGACCTGCTCACCCTGCTTCCGGCCATGGCCGCCGCTTTCCATGTCCGGATCCTGCTGGCCTATGTGGTCGCCTCCCATACCGCCAGCCGCCGCGTACTCGAACGCGTCGGTTTCACGGTGGACGACGTCCTTTCCTTTGACGGTGCGCCGGATCTCCTATACCGCTACCGGCTGGAGCTGTAACCCGTTCCCCACCGGGGGCCGCCGCGTTTATCACGGCGTATCCATTGGATTCCCGCACGATTGACGCGATGCTCCCGGACCCCCTGCTCCGGGCCGGCGATGCACCACCCAGCCGGCCGGAAAAGGGTGCGTACAATCAAGAAATTTCTCCACGCATAAAAGCCCCTTCCGCAGCGGAAGGGGCTTTTGGTTTCTCTTTTCTCCCCCGATCGGAACATCCCGTCCGGGCGGCCGCGGCGTCAGCCCGCCGTTTCGAACTGACTGTTGTAGAGCGAGGCGTAAAAGCCGCCCTTATCCAGCAGCTCCCGATGGGTCCCTCGCTCCACAATGTCGCCGTCGCGCACAACCAGGATGAGGTCCGCACCCTGGATGGTTGAAAGGCGGTGGGCAATGACAAAGCTGGTTTTGCCGCGCATGAGCCTCGCCATCGCCTTCTGGATTTCCACCTCGGTCCTCGTGTCGACGCTGGAGGTCGCTTCATCCAGTACAAGAATGGCGGGATCGGTGAGCATGGCGCGGGCGATGGTCAGCAGCTGCATCTGTCCCTGCGATACGCCTGCCGCCTCACCCGAGATAACGGTATCGTACCCTTCCGGAAGGGTGCGGATGAAGTGATCGCAGCAGGCGGATGTGGCCGCCGCCACAATGTCTTCTCTCGTGGCATCCATCCTGCCGTATGCGATATTCTCGGCGATCGTCCCTTCAAAGAGCCAGGTGTCCTGCAGCACCATGCCGATGCGCCGTCGCATGCCGCCTCTGGGCATCGTGGTGATGTCGGTTCCGTCGATGGAAATGGACCCGCCGCTGATCTCATAAAACCGCATGAGCAGATTGACCAGGGTGGTTTTGCCGCCTCCGGTCGGCCCCACGATCGCCACCATCTCGTTCGGCCTCACCTCCAGCTGGAGATCCTGGATCAGAAGGCGCTCCGGTGTGTAGCCGAACCGCACATGTTGAAAGGTGACGCGACCCTCGGTGATGGCCGGCGTTTCGCTCGATCGGTCGGCCGTCTCCTCTTCCTCGTCCAGGAGGGCAAAGACCCGTTCCGCCCCTGCAATGGCGGCCTGCAGCGAGGTGAGAACATAAGACGCCTGGGTCACCGGTTCGGATATCTGGTTGACATACTGCAAAAAGGCCTGCACCGCACCCAACGTCAGGCGTCCGCTCAGCGCCATCACGCCGCCGGCAATGGCGGTCGCGATAAACCCGAGCTGCCCGAGCAGCCGGATGGCGGGATAGATGGCGTAATCGGCGAACTGGGCCTTCCGATTGGCTTCAAACTGCTGCTCATTGAGCTGCCCGATCTCCTCCGTCACCGCCTGCTGCCGATTGAAGAGCTTGACAACACGGTTGCCCGAAAAAACCTCTTCCACCTTGCCGCTGAGAGCGCCCATGGCGGCCATGTTCTCGGCATAATACCGCTGGCTGAGCTGTGACACGTACCGGGTGGCGATCATGCTGAGAATCACGGAGGCCAGCACGATGAGGAACAGCCACGGGCTGAGGACGAGCATCGCCGCGCAGGTCAGCAGAATGGTAAACACCGAGGATATAAGCTGCATAAGCCCTACCTGCATGACGGACGACACCTTTTCCAGGTCGTTGGTCACGCGGCTCATCACCTCGCCCGTCTTATGAGAATCGAAATAGCGCAGGGGCAGGCGGTTCAGTTTGGCGCTGATATCCCGGCGGAAGGACAGGGTGAGCTCCTCGCCAACGCTGGCGATGATATACTGCTGCAGGAAGGACAGCAGGCTGCTGGCCAGAGTGGTTCCGGCAATCAGCAGAACGGGCAAACCGAGCGCCCGCATCAAGGTGGCTGTCAAGCTGCCGCCGGAGCCGCGCAGAGCCGTCACCAGATTGTCAATCCCCATGCCGACGGCCAGCGGAATGGCGGCAAAGGCCGCGGAACTGAGCAGGGTGGCGAGTCCCACCAGAATCAGTTTTCCTTTCTGGCGCGCCAGACGGGTCAGAAGCCGCTTGACTGTCCCCTTGGTGTTCTGCGGGATATCCTCGCTCACCACAGCCGGGGCCGCTTTGGTTTTGGTTTCTTTCACAGCACAGTCGCCTCCTCCCGCTGCATCTGGCTTTCGGCAATTGCACGGTAAACCGCGCAGCCGGCCATCAATTCGTCATGAGTGCCCAGCCCCGCCAGCCGTCCTTCGTCTAAAACCAGAATCTGGTCCGCATCCAGGATGGTGCTCACACGCTGTGCGATCACAAGCTTGGCCGGGGCGGTCACTCTTTGCCGCATCGCGCGCCGCAAAGCCGCATCGGTTTTGACGTCCAAAGCCGAGAAGCTGTCATCGAACACCAGGATGGACGCCCTGCGGACCAAGGCACGCGCAATGGACAAACGCTGCCGCTGCCCGCCAGAAAAATTGGTGCCGCCCTGGGAGACCGGAGCCTCCAACCCCAGGGGCAGTTCCTTTACAAACGGGGCCGCCTGGGCGATCTCCAGCGCCTCCCACAGTTCATCGTCGGAGGCCCCCGGCCGGCCCATGCGCAGATTTTCGGCGATGGTGCCGCTGAACAAAAACGCTTTTTGCGGCACAACGCCGATCCGTTCCCGCAATTCCTGCTGGGTGAGGGAACGGACATCGATCCCTGTCACCCGGATTTGCCCCGACGCGGCATCGTGCAGCCGCAGCAGCAGATCGGCCAGTGTACTTTTTCCCGATCCGGTACTGCCGATGATGGCCGTGGTTTCCCCTGAACGGCACTGGAAGGACAGGTCCTGGATAACCGGTTTTTCCGCACCGGGATAAGCAAAAGTCACATGGTCGAACTCCGCAGCGGGGGCGCCGGGCGCCCCGTCCTTCACCGTCCGTTCCGGATCGGCAACGGCAGGGGGCGTATCCAGCACCTCCTGGAGCCGCTGCAGGCAAGCCCTGGTTTTGGGCAGAGTCGTCAGGGTGGCGGCAGCCATCATCAGATAACTGATGGTAATGACCGCGTATTCCGACACGGCGGTGATTTCCCCAACCTCCATGTTTCCGCCCAGAGCGAACATCCCGCCCAACGCCACAATGGCTGCCATCAGCAGCCCCATCAGCAGCCAGACGATAGGGTTGAAAACCGCAAAAAGCTTGTTTAAGCGGATCATGTTATCGGCATAGTTTTTAAAGGCCCGCCCGGCCCGCTGTTCTTCATAGGCCTCATTGGCAAAGGCGCGGATGACCCGCACGCCGGTGATGGACTCCCGTACCACGCCGTTGATCCGGTCCAGCCGTTTCTGGATACTGTGGGACAAGGCGTTGGACTTTTTCAGAATCACCCCAGCAAAAACCAGCAGCAGCGCGATGAATACGATCTGCAAAACCGTCATGACCGGGCTGACCGCGGCAGTCATGGCAATCGAGGAGACGGCGATGATGGGCGCAGGCACCGCCAGCTGCAGGACCATCCCCATGGATTCCTGAAGGTTGGCGATATCCGACGTGGCTCTGGTGATCATCGACGAGACACCGATTGCGTCAAACTGCCGTACGGAGAGCGACTGACTCTGCTCCAAGAGAAGACGGCGCATATCCCGTCCGAAAAGGGCGGCCAGATCCGATGTCACAAAGCTGCCCCAGATCGAAACCGCCGTTGCCAGAAGGGAAACCGCCAGCATCTGCACACCGATACGGAGAATGGCCTCCATATCGCCCTTCAAGATGCCCTGATCCACGACTTTGGCGATGAGGAAGGGGATGAGCAGCGTGCCCAGCGCCTGCCCTAAAAGCAGCAGCAGCGCCAGTGCCGTCTTTCCTTTATGTTCCCGAATAAAGATCCGCAAATATTTCATATAGTCCTCCACGTGCCTGTAGTTCTTGCTTTTTTGGCTGCCAGGAGGTACTATAAACTATAAAGTCACTTGAATGTCAAGTGCCGCTTTGTGAACATTTAAACAGGAGGAGCCTATGAGTGAGAAAAACCACATGCCCATCCGGGAATTCTCCCGCCTGACCGGGATCAAGCCGGCCAATCTGCGCTTCTATGACCAAATCGGCCTCCTCTCTCCCGAAACGCGCGGAGAAAACGGGTATCGCTATTACTCCCGGCGTCAGCTGAATTCCGCCTATCTGATCAGCGATTTACGGGAACTCGGCGTGGGATTGGAAGAGATCAACCGCTACGCGGCCGACCGCTCACCCGAAAAAATGCTCGCTCTGTTTTCCAAGCAGGATGAACGGATACAGAAGGAAATCGAACGGCTGCGTGAAATCCGCCATATTCTAAAGCTTCACGCCGATATGGCCCACGACGCGTTGCGGCATGGGGAAAGCGCCCTTTTGCTGGAGGAGCGGGAGCGGGAAGCCCTCTTCCTTTGTCCGCCCATCCCGGCCGGAATGGATGAGGAGGAAGGCAGTATATTTTCCTATGCCTACGCCGGACGACATGGCATCCATCTGGGGTATCCTCTCGGGGCCATCGTCCGGCAGGACGATTTCACAGCCGGATGCACCTTTCCCGCCTCCCGCTTCTATTTCAAGACACACCGGCGGCGTAACGCCTGGAAACCGGCGGGATTATACGCCGTGGCTTATGCCCGGTGCGATGTACCGCCGTCGGAAGAAGTCTATCACCGGCTGCTTCACTATATCCGGGAGCAGAACCTGCGTCCCTGCGGAGACGTCTACGAGGAGTATCCATTGGATGAAATGGCAGTACAGGATACCGATCGGTTCGGCATCCGCCTGGAAGTCCCGGTTCAGCGCGTGACGTGATCCGGTCGGTCCGGTCCGCTATAAGGACCTGATCGATGACCATCCGGTATGGGGCCGACCGTTTGGCCCGGCGCAGCTTCCCCGGGAAGGTATGCATCCATTGCGGCGCCCGATGAGCCGCACCGGAAATTCATATCGGCGGATGCCGGGTGAAGGCCGCTCTCACGGTCCGCCGTCCTCCCCGTCAATCCGTTTTTACGTATCGGGTTCCATCTGCAGCCAAACGGTGTTCCGCATCATCTGCAGACGACTGTGAAAATATGCGCAGCGGGAGCGCGGGGCAGCGGCATACAGCGCCCTCTTTCAATAGGATAAAAGGGGATTCTCGCATGGGTTATTGACATATGCCGGATAAGGAGGTATACTGATTTTATATTTGGCATATGCCGATAACCGAGGAGGATATCCATGCCACGCCCCTGCAAAAGAAGGCGAATCTGCGCCAAACCGGCCTGCGGCCGTTTCGGCCCCAAAAACGCCGCGGAAAATCCACATACCATCATCGCGATGACCCTGGACGAATATGAGAGCATCCGCCTCATCGATTTGGAGGGGCTGACACAGGAGCAGTGTGCCGCCCAGATGAATGTCTCCCGGACAACCGCTCAGGCGATTTACGGCAGTGCCCGGCTCAAGCTGGCGAAATGCCTGGTAAAGGCATGCGATCTCGTGATCGAGGGCGGAGACTATGTCCTTTGCGACCGGGAAACGGAAGGGTGTGGCCGGTGCTGCTGTCATCGTTCAAAAAGTCCATCATAGCGGGGATTCCGCCGGGTCCCGTCCGGAAGTTCCATCTATTATATAAGGAGGTTCCTATACAATGAAAGTTGCCGTCACCTATGAAAATGGAGAGGTTTTCCAGCACTTTGGCCACTGTGCGAACTTCAAAATCTATGAAGTGGATCAGCAGCAGGTGCAATCGGCGCAGATAGTCAGCGCTGCCGGCAGCGGCCACGGCGCCTTGGCCTGCTTTTTAAAGAAGCTGCAGGTGAGTGTCCTCATCTGCGGCGGGATCGGCGGAGGGGCGAGAACTGCTCTGGCCGACGCGGGAATCGAGCTCTTCCCGGGCGTATCGGGAAATGCGGATGAATCTGTACAGGCTTGGCTGGCCGGCCGGCTGCAATTCAATCCAAACACCATGTGCAGCCATCATCACGAGGGCGGGCACTCCTGCTCAGACCATCGGTGCGGCGAAGATAAGCACGGCTGCTCGGGCAACCACTGAGATCTTTCGCCTCTCCCTATACCTTGCTGAAAAGCAGCCGATCCCCGGCGTTTGAACCGGGAATCGGCTGCTTTTTCTGTCATAAACGGGATCTCTCCGTGTTCTGTAATGGTCTAACGCCGGGACTTCCCGCCGGTTTTAAAGCTTCTTGTCACTGCGGTAGGGGGCTTTTTTATTTTGGCTTTTTGCATTTCGTTCAGATACCGAATCCTTTGCAATGGGCGGCGGCAATTCCCTTTCCTATTTGCGGTCAGTTCTAGTTTATGTCTATAGATTAAGTATATTTTTTGCATGATAATATATAGAATATGCATTGCCTGACGACAGGAAACCGCTATAATTGAGCTATAGTAAAGAACGCCGGGCAGGGTGCGGCATATTGAAAACAGAGGAAGAGGTGCGTGAATTTTGGCAAGAAATGTACTGATTACCGGCTCCTCTCGGGGAATTGGCGCGGCGGCTGCGCTGGCCTTCGCCAAGGAAGGCTGCAATGTGGGAATCAATCACCACAGCTGTACGAATTCCGACGCGGCCCACGAGGTAGCCGACGCATGCCGGAAGGCAGGCGTAAAGGCGGAGGTATACGTCGCTGACGTCAGCCAACACGACCAATGTCAAACCATGCTGACCGATTTTATTCGGGATTTCGGCCAAATCGACGTACTGGTCAACAACGCCGGCGGAGCCCTGCAGATTCCGGGCGGTTCCAAGGGCGAATTCAAGGATATGTCCATGGACTATTGGGATGCGCAGATCAACCTGAATCTCAATTCCGCCGCCTATTGCTCCCGTTATGCCGTGGCGGATATGATCGAAAAGGGAACCAAAGGCAAAATCATCAACATCTCCTCCGTACATAGCCAGATCACGTGGGTTTTCAGACGGATGCTCCCATACTCTGCCGGAAAAGGCGGACTGAATATGTTTACCAAGGCCCTGGGTGTGGAGGTCATCAAATATGGGATCAATGTAAACGGCATTGCTCCCGGTTTGGTTTATACCAAAATCGCCGACCGCTACAGCCCGGAAGATATGGCCTCCTTCCGCCGTCATATTCCCTATGGCAGCGGCGGGACGGTGGATGACATTGTGCCGATGATTCTGTTCCTCGCGGATCACGAAAAATCGAAATTTATCGTGGGTCAAACCATCTTTATAGATGGAGGACAAAGCGTTGACGGGTCTGTCGAAAGCATGAATTTTGAATTGGAGGAAAAGGGCAATGAAAACCGATAAGCCAATCAATCTCCGCAGCCAGTGGGAATTTGGAGAAGCCTCGGAGTGCCGCCGCGGTCTGATGCGGGGCATGGGATATTCCGAGCAGGAGCTGAAACGGCCACTCATCGGTATCGTCAATTCCTGGAATGAATACAATCCCGGCCATGTGCATCTGGATAAGCTGGCCGAGCGGGTCAAACAGGGCGTCCGGGAGGCGGGCGGACTGCCCGTGGAAGTGATGACCACCGCCCTGTGCGACGGCATGGTGCTCAAAGATCCCCGCTATATTGAGGTGCCCAGCCGCAACTCCATCGCCGACCAGGTGGAAATGACGGTGGAGGGAAACTTCTTCGACGGCATGGTCATGCTGTGCACCTGCGATTCCATTGTTCCGGGCCACTTGATGGCAGCGGCCAGGCTGGACATTCCTACCATTCTGGTCACTGGCGGCTATATGCCCCACGGCCAGTGCCGGGGGCATGAGGTGCTGCATATCCATGCTCAGGACAAGGTGGGAACCGCCAAGGCCGGGAAAATGGACATGGACGAATACAACGACCTGATTGAAAACTCCTGGGGAATCTGCGGCGCCTGCACCTCCATGACCACCGCCAACAGCATGTGCATGATCGCCGAAGCCCTCGGCATGACCCTGCCCAACAACTCCACCATGTCCGCCGTCGGCTCCCAGCTGTATCATCTGGCGTATATGGCTGGAAAACAGATTCTAAATCTGGTATACGAGGGCATTACCGCCAGAAAAATCATCACCGTGGAATCTCTCAAAAACGCCATCCGGCTGGATATGGCCGTGGCGGGATCCTCCAACCTGATTCTGCATATCCCCGCCATCGCCAACGAGGCCGGGTATGATCTGCCGTGGTGGAAATATTTTGACGAGGCGTCCGAAGAGATCCCGCTGATGATCGATCTGGCCCCGGGCGGTCCCTACAGCGTCAAGGACTTTGATCTGGCTGGAGGCTTGTCGGTGATGCTGCGGCAGCTGATGTCCAAGCTGAATCCCGACTGCCTGACCGTAACGGGAAAAACCATCGGGGAAAATGTGGCCGGCGCGGTCAATTACCGGCCCGAAATCATCCACACGTTGGAGAATCCCGTCTCCCACGAGCCGGGCATCGGCGTCCTCTACGGCAATCGGGCCCCGGAGGGCTCGATTTTGAAAATCGCCGCCGTTCCCCAGCCACTCATGACTTTTTCCGGGAGGGCCAAATGCTTCGACAGCCTGCAGGATGCGCTGGACTGCCTGCGCAGCGGGGGCATCCATCCGGGGGACGCCTGCGTGGTCCGCTATCTGGGACTGAAGGCCCGGTTCGGGACCACGGCCTTTACATTCCAAGAGGAGCTCAAAGGCCACGCCGAGCTGTATAACAGCTGCGCTATCATCACCGACGGCCGGTTTTCCGGCGGGACCTCCGGGCTCAGCGTCGGATATGTGTCGCCGGAGGCAGCGCTGGGCGGACCGCTGGCCATGGTACGGGACGGGGACGAAATCGAAATCGACGTGCCCCGCCGCTCCATCCGTCTGTGCATCACCGACGAAGAGATGCAGAAGCGGACGGAGGCATTCGACTGGACGTTCCCGGAGGACGACTACCCCCGGTTCCTGAATCTCTTTGTCAAGAATGTGGGCTCTATGGCCAAGGGCGGCATCTGGGAATAAGACCGTAGCCGCGGGATCAGGGGGCTCAAAGGGAGGGGCATCATGCAGACAGACGTATTGATCATCGGCGGCGGACTGGCGGGGATCTGTGCGGCCGATCAGGTCACGCAGAGCAGCCGGTTGCAGGTGGATCTGCTACAGGATGGCAGCGGCGCTTCCCCGTTTATCCACGGCTTTTGCCTGCCGTTCGGGCCGGGGGATTCTCCGTCGCTTTTGGAACAGGATACCCTTGCCGCCGGCCACGGAATAGCCGATCCCCGGCTGGTACACACCCTCTGTACAGAGGCCTCCTCCCTTCCCGCCTATTTTAAAGGGTTAGATCTCGATCTGGACGGCGGCCCGGAGGGGATCCGGAGGCTGCAACCTTTGGGCGCCTCGGTGCCGCGGGTCGTCACGCTGAAAAACGACAGCGGAGCGGCGCTGCTCAGCCGGCTGCGTGGGCGGCTCGGAAGCACCGGTCGCTTTCGGGAACACGCCCATCTACGGGCCATATCTCTGCTGAAAACGGGGGAGCGGGTGACGGGTGCACAGTGCTTTGATATTCGCCGAAGACGATGGATCCATCTTCACGCCAGGACGGTGATCCTCGCCTCCGGAGGCTTCTGCGGCCTTTTTCCCTTCTCCACCAACAGCCCCGACCGAAAAGGCGACGGAATCGCCATGGCCGCACAGGCCGGCGCCGCGCTGACCGACATGGAGTTCATCCAGTTCGAGCCCAGCGCGGCCGTATGGCCTCCCTCTCTCTATGGGAAAAGCGTCATCACGACCATGTTTTATGAAGGGGCCGTTCTCCGCAACGCGGAAGGGCGGCGGTTCATGCCGGACGTCACCCCGGCCGCCGAGTGCTGCACAAAGGAGATTCTGGCCGCCTGCATCCACCGGGAAATTCAAAACGGACGCGGAACCAAAAACGGCGGCGTCTATTTTGACGCCACCGCTGTGCCGAGCAGGATGCTGCACGGGGTCTATGCCCCCTATTTTAAACGATATCAGAAGGCCGGCATCGACATTTCCCGGCAGCCCATGGAAATCGCCCCGGCCGCCCACACCTCCAGCGGCGGCATCCACATCAACACCCGCTGCGAAACGGACGTACCCGGCCTGCTGGCCTGCGGCGAAGCGGCGGGCGGTATCCACGGCGCCGGACGGCTAGGCGGCAATGCCGGACTGGAAGTGATGGTCTTCGGGCGCATAGCCGGACGCTGCGCGGCGGAACAGGCACAGGAACAGGCCTCCGTTTCCGGCCCCGACACCGAAATTCCGGACGGAAATCCCACAACTTCCTTGAATCTGGAAGAGGCGTCCAAACAGCTGAGCGCTGTTCTCGGCCAATGCATGAACGTCGTCCGAAACGGCCGGAATCTGAAAGCCGGGATCGCGAAAACCGAAGAAATTTTGGCCGCCCTTGGGGAGGTCGGGGATTGCTACGAACAGCGGCGTCTCGCCAACGACTGCCGCACCGCACTCGCGGCCATGAAAGCGGCTCTCAGACGAACGGAAACCGTGGGCTGCCACATCCGGGAGGATGCGGCTCCCGCATGACTAGATTTGATTGTATTGCCTGTATTTCAGCGGTCTCTCTCCCATCACTTCTTTGAAGTAGTTGGAAAACCGAGAGGAATTCTGGAAGCCGGTTTGTTCCGCGATCTCCGCGATGGTCAGATCGGTGGTCAGCAGCAGCTTCGTCGCCATGGAAAGCCGGTAACGCAGGATATACTGGTGCAGCGAAATACCGAAATTCTCAACCATCAGCCGGTTCAGATAGCAGGGATTGTAGTTGAGCGCCTTGCCGCAGTCGGTATTGGTGATGCGGCGGCTGTAGTTATCCTGGATATAATCGATGAGGGAATCGATCAATTTGTAATCGTTCCCTTTTAACCGCGCATGACGGGCCATATCGAAGAAAATGCTTTTCAGAATGGAGGAGCACTTTCCCTGATACAGGGGTTTCTGCTGCTTCATTTCATCGATCAGCTCAATCAGCGCATTTTCGATCAAGCGGATGTTGGGGAGAAACAGCGTGTCGTTGAGATCCGGCGCGTCGGTAAAGGTCACATGAGAAAACGCCCGCTCCGGCACAAAGCGGTCCGCCGGGCAGGGATACTGTATATTGGCGATGTGGCTGTATTGCTGCGTATAATCAAAATCAAGCACGATGGCGCTGAGCTCAGGCGCGGGAGAAATGGTGTAGCGCGTCCCGGATTGAAACGTCACCAAGGAACAGCGGGTCAGCTCGACGCGCCGATCCTCAAAGGCAATGGTGGCTTTACCGCTCAGCGCGTAAATCAACCGGCAGTCATACGTTTTGGACGGCCCCCTCTGATTGGTGATTTTCAAACCGTCCGCAAACCGGATATAGGGCGCGATATCAATCAGATTCATGTCATCCTCCCGAGAAAATAAAACGCCTTATTTATATACATATATGATAATTATTTTCTTCATATATAAAAACTATTTGTTAGTATATCTTAAAAACGGGGCGATGTCAATGCTCCAATCAGGAAAAAGGAGTAAGCGGAATCGATGGAACAGAATACGGTGCAGGTTAAAAATCGATACATGGATTCGGTCAGTCTGATGTCGCTGTCGGAACGGCTGAAAGGCATGGCGGGCGTGGTATCCGCTGAGGTGGTGATGGCCACGCCAGCCAACCGGGAGATCTTGGAAAAGCAGGGGCTGCCGGTTCCGGAAAGCGCCTCCCCCACCGATTTGCTGATTGCTGTCGCCGCAGACAACGCGGACGTGCTGGCGGAAGCCTTCAAGACAGCAGAATCGCTGCTCAGCGGCAGCACGGGCGGCGGGCGGCGGCGCTATACGTCGCTCGGCCAGCTGGCGGGCAGCGGATACAATCTGGCGCAGATTTCCCTGCCCGGGCAGTACGCGTTTGAGCAGGGAAAACAGGCGCTGGAAATGGACATGGATGTCTTTATTTTCAGCGACAACGTCACCCTGGAGGAGGAACGCGCCCTCAAGGAGCTGGGCCGGGAACGGAACCGGCTGGTCATGGGTCCCGACTGCGGCGTAGGACTGATCGGCGGCGTAGCGCTGGCGGCCGGAAGCATCGTAGCCCCCGGCCGTGTTGGAATCGTGGGTGCCTCGGGCAGCGGTGCACAGGAAGTGGCCTGTCTGGTGGAGGCCTGCGGACTGGGTGTCTCCTCCCTGATCGGCACCGGCGGCCGGGACCTTTACCCCGAAATCGGGGGCATCACCATGAGCATGGGCTTGTCGCGGCTGGCCGCAGACGCGGATACGGACGTGATTGTCCTGGTGTCCAAGCTTGCCGACGCCACGGTAATGGAGGATATCCTCACGCAGGCGGACGCCGCGGGGAAACCGGCGGTGGCCGTGTTTTTGGGCGCCGACCAGGAATTGTTCGCCTCTCATCGCACCATCGGAGCGAACAGTCTGGAGGATGCGGCGCTGACAGCGGTGGAGCTCATCACCGGAGAACGGCCCGCCCTGCAGCCGCTTGACAGCGATCTGGCACTGCGGGCGAAAGCAGAGGCGGCCCGTCTGACACCTGAACAGCGGTATTTTCGCGGCCTGTACTGCGGCGGCACTTTTGTGGAGGAGGCCCTGGTCTGGCTCTCCAGCCAGCACCCGCATCTGCCTCTTACCAGCAACCTGAAAACCCGCTACGCCAGACAGCTTGACGATCACGAAATCAGCAAGGAGAACTGTCTGCTGGACCTGGGGGCCGAGGACTTCACCGCCCTGACGCCCCACCCGGTTTTTGACCCGGCCATCCGGCTCAAACGTTTCCAGCGCGAACTGGCCGATCCCACGGTGGGACTCATTTCTCTGGACTTCATCACCGGGCCCAGCCTGCATCCCCATCCGGCGGATGCCTTTATCGAGATGTGCCGCCGAGCTCCCGAACTGCGCGGAAATGCGCCGATCATCCTGGCGGCCAATATCTGCGGCGCCAAGGGCGACCCGCAGAACGTGGAAGAAATCAAAAGGGCACTCGCCGAAGCCGGCGTCGTCCTGACCCGAAGCAGCCGGCAAAGCGCCTATTTTGCGGGATTGGTCATGGATAGGATGAGGAAAGGAGAGGCGGCAAATGGATGGCACACAACAGCCCGTTTGTAAAAAGTCGGGCGGCCTTAAGGTCGTCAACATCGGCCTGCAAAGCTTTTATGACGCGCTGATCGCACAGGGGGTTCAGGCGGTGCAGCTGGACTGGACCCCTCCGGTGGAACTTAGGCAGGAAATAGCGGATCTGCTGGACGATTTACTCTAAACAGGAGGAAACAAGGGCATGAGCTTACGGGAAAAAATTGACAGCGCCAATCAGCTGGCGGTCGAACGGATTATCCATTCGGATCCTGTATGGACGGATATTCAGGAGGCCGGACAGATCATCGACGGTCTGGAGAACCATATGATCCTCCATTCCGGACCGCCTGTCGCGTATGAGGATATGTGCGCCCTTCATCGGCGGGGCATGATCAGCGGAGTTCTGTTCGAGGGCTGGGCCGACAATGCGGAGGATGCGGATCGGCTGCTGGCCGGCGGCCATATCCGGATCGAAAGCGCGCTGGATCACAATACCGTGGGAGCCGGCACCGGGATCATCACCAAATCGGTGGCCATGATGGTGGTCGAGGACCGGAACAGCGACAGGCGCGCCGCCACCTTTCCGGCGGAGGGACCGTTTCAGGGCGGGTTCTGCGGTTGGGGGCTCTATAGCCCCGAAATCGCCGAAAACCTCCGCATGATGAAGCACGAGCTGTTCCCGCCCCTGCGGCGGGTTCTGCAGAGAACAGGCGGCCTGCCTATCAAGCCGATTCTCGCGGAGAGCTTCCAGATGGGGGACGAGAACCATACCCGCCAGACGGCGGCGGACCTGCTGTTCGTCCATAAAATGCTCCTGCCCATTCTGGAGGAGAACCTGCCGCAGGCCGTTCTCATGAAGCTCATGACCTACATCGTGGAGACCCCCCGGTTTTTCCACTGCTTCGGGCAGGCGGCCGCCCGCTCGGCCCTTCTGGCGGCCTCCGATATCCCCTATTCCACCATGGTCACCGCCGTCGGCGGCAACGCCCTGGAATACGGCATCAAGCTCTCCGGGATGGGGGACCGCTGGTTCACCGCCCCCGCTCCTATGATGAAAGGGCGGTACATCTCCTCGCAGTATACCGAAAAGGATCAGCTCCCCTGGATCGGCGACAGCTGCGTGGTGGAATGCGCGGGCATGGGCGGATTGGCGGCCGCCGCCAGCCCCATCGTCTGCAACCTCCGGGGGCTCATGCTGGAGGATGCCATCGCCCTGACCCGGGAAATGGAAACCATCTGCATCAGCCACAACCCCAATTTCCCGATTCCCAATCTGGACTTTGACTGCCTGCCGGTCGGGATCGATGCACGTCTGGTGCTGAAAACCGGAACGGCGCCCGAAATCCACGGCGGTATGTTCAACCGGGAGGGCGGACTCATCGGCGCGGGAAGCGCCCGCATCCCTATGGGGTGTTTTGAAAAAGCGCTTCTGGCTTTCCGGGAAACCTACGCGCAGTAAGAAATAAAAAGGTGGTGCGGTCTGTGAAACCGGTTCTGGTGCTCAACCCCGGCTCGACCAGCTTCAAGTTCAAGCTGTTCCGCCTGGATGACGGCGAAGAGGTCTGCGCCTGGGGCGTTTGTGAACGTGTGGGACAGGCGAAGGGAACCTATCGAATCACCGCCCGGGATCAAATCATATCGGGGCGGCGGCGCTTTGAGAGCTGTTTGGATGCGTTTTCCTTCAGCGTGTCGGTTCTTGAGGAGACCGGCTGCATCGCCTCTCTGGCGGATATCGGAGCCGCCGCTTTCAAGGCGGTCCACGGCGGGAAAATCAGCGGCACCTGCCGGGTGGACGAACGGGTGCTGGACGCTCTCGAAGCCTGCAGCTCCCTGGCGCCCGCGCACAACCCCGTATACCTGAGTCTGATGAAGGCCCTGCGGGAACACTATCCAGATCTGCTGCTGGTGGCGCGGTTTGAAACGGCGTTTCACCAAAGCATTCCGGAAGTCCGCCGGCTGTACGGCATTCCCTATGAATGGGCCGCCGATTACGGCTTGAAGCGGTACGGCTTTCACGGCTCCAGCCACGAATACATAGCCTGGCGCATGA
>CABQAA010000007.1 GCA_902461995.1 uncultured Oscillospiraceae bacterium
CCCCGCCGCAAAGGCTCCGTGAAAAACATCCCCAGCCCCATTGGAATCCACTACTTGAGCCGGATAGATGGGATATACCGTAAAATTGTGTCCGTCATACAGCAGGCCGCCGTGTTTTCCGCGGGTGATCACCACCACTTCCGGCCGGTAGAGGTCGTACAACTTTTTGGCGGCCATTGACAGATTGTCCTCCCGGGTATGGCCGAGAGCGAATTCTTCCGACGGAATCAGGATATCGCAATACGCGAGCAGTTGTTCGACCCCCTCATACAAACCTCCGGCGTCATACAATACATGGACGCCGTTTTTTCGCGCCAGCTTCGCCGCCTGCACCGCCGCCCCCAGCTCGTTGCCGTCGACCATCAGGATATCAGCGGCTTTCACCGCCTCCTTCTGTTCGGCCGACAGCTTCAGCGGCGGCAGTGTCCCTTTGTCGAATACACAGGTCCGGCTTCCCTTCCGCGCATCCAGCCAGATATACGACGTAAAAGAGCGGAACCCCTCCATCACCTGGATGTGGGAGGTGTCTACCCCATATTTTTGAAAGTCCGCCAACAAAAACTTCCCCGCGTCATCATCCGAAAGCACGCCGATATACCCGCAATCCACCCCCAATCGAGATGCCGCCGTCAATCCTGTGGAAACCGGACCTCCTCCGCAGCGCTTGATTCCCAGCGCCCGCAGTTTGGTATCTTCCACCGGAAACACCGGCAGCATCATCAGGGTGTCGGATACGCACGCGCCGATGCCAACGATCCGGCTCATACGTGTACCATTCCTTTCCCGCAGCTACGCTGCGACGTTCTGACCGGTTCCGCCGTCGGCGGCATTCGTCCGGCCGCAAAAGGCCAAGTCCGGCCGCTTGAACGAGGACTTGTTCAAACGGTTCTCCCTATCTTCGCTTCTATAAGCGGTTTACATCGAACCCGAACGGACTGCGGCGGACCGGGACAGACGGTCACTCATGTCCTCCCGCTCCCGTAAGGTCAATTTTGTCTAGGGCGAACTGCCGGACGGCCGCAATGGGTTCTTTCATAAAATTGTCCACCGCCACGATCCTCTCGGGCAGGTCCAGCATATCCCGGACCCGGTCCAGAAAGGCGTAACAGATATCGGTGGCGAAATTGATCTTCCTGACCCCGGCTCTGATAGCGGCCCGGATCTGCTCGTCCGGGATTCCCGATCCGCCGTGGAGGACCAAGGGAATCTGAGCCGCTTCGCGGATCGCCTGGATACGCGGGATATCCAATTTCGGCGGTTTGGCATACCGGCCGTGGGCTGTTCCGACCAAGACCGCCAGTGCCGCTACCCCGGTCTCCTGAACGAACCGGGCCGCCGCTTCCGGTTCGGTGAACTCGTCCATATGGTCGTCCTTCACCGTTCCCACATGCCCCAGTTCCCCTTCCACCGTCACGCCCGCGTAGGCAGCGGTCTCGACGACACGGCGGGTCAGGGCCGCATTCTTTTCAAACGGTTCGGCTGAGGCATCCAGCATGATGCCGGTGGCTCCATAGCGGAGCGCCCGTGTGGTTTCCAGTTCGGACGGGCCGTGATCCAGATGAAAACAGACCGGCACCGTAGCCTTGGCCGCCGCCGCCAAAACAACCGGCGACAGATAGTAACCGGCCTCCTCTTTGATGAGGCGCGGATAGATTTGCAGAATCACCGGGGCACGGCGCTCCTCCGCCGCCTCCGCGACTCCCATAACGGTTTCCATATTGTAGACATTGAAAGCCGGCACCGCATAGCCGCCTGCTTCCGCCATCTGCAGAATCTCCTTGAGTCCCACCAGCATGCCGCTCGTCTCCCCTTTACTCCGCTGCCGACAACAGCAGCTCTTCCAGTGTCAGAAGCTTCATCCCGTCCGGTTTCGCTTTTTTAAGGACGGCGTATTCCGAAGGACTGGCCGTCACCAGAACATCCGCCCCGGTAGCCAGGGCATTCCGCCAACGCTTTTCTGCCACCTTGGTCATAACCTCCGGCATCCAGGTATCCATCAGCAGATTGCCCGCCCACATGGTGTCTTTCCGGTTAAGCAGCATCTCCCGAATCTCCCCGCAGGCCGAACCCGCCGTTCTCAGCGGTTCGCTCTCCTCCAGATCTCTGGCCAAAAGTGCCGGATCCTGGATGGTCACGCTGCCCTGGTTCGCTTTGACCTTCAGCTTCCCGCCGGTGATCAAACCGGCCACATATTCCGTGAAGGTCTCCACCCGGGCCGTTAGCGGGATGTCCCACTCTTTGTATTCCCGCCGGAACACTTTGGCGTCCGCGGGATCAAAAGCCACCACCGTTTTGTAGGCGGACAAAACCTTCGCGGCTTTGTTCATGGTTTCCCGGGTATCCTCCGCTGCGCCCACCAGGGTATCCAGCGTGTATCCACTGTCCGGCTCTTCCAGCAGCACCGTGAAGGATACCCCCGCCATTTTCAGCAGCCGGATGGCGTTTATCCCCGCCTGCGGCACCCGGTACCGGGTATCCATTCCCAGAAAAAGCAGGGTATCGGCCGATTCCGGAAGAGACGCGATGGCCTTTTCCAGATCCTCGTCCAGCCCTTTTGCACCGTAGGGATTGCCGCTTTCCGACAGGTTATTCAGCAACGCTTCTATGTAGGACGGCAGCCGGCCGTCCATCGCCATCTGAAGCCGTACGTCCTTGGTAAACGCCACTGGGTCCCAGCCCGTGGCACAGTCCTTGGTGCAGGCCCCGCACAGAGCGCATTCGTAAACATTGTCCGCCACACTGCCGGAAAGCTCGGCCGCATTGCGGTTCACCAAGGACAGGCTCAGCGCCCGGGCACGGGCGTTGTTCCGTTCCTGTCCCGTCGCATTTCCAATCGGGCAGATATGCCGGCACATCCAGCAAAACCGGCAGGAGTCGATGATCTCTTTGCTTTTTTTCGACAACAGCATTGCCGCATCCTCCTTACAGTCCCAGTTTGTACGGGTTCATGATGCCGTTGGGGTCCAGCTGCTTTTTGAGACCCTCGAACACCTGCATGGCCGGGCCGTATTGTTCCTTCATCAGACGGCCCAGCTTGATCCCCACCCCATGGTGGTCGTTGACTACGCCGCCGTGAGCCAATGCCGTACGCACGCCGCAGCTCCACACCGCATTGTGCAGGCGAAGCGCCTCATGCGGATCCTTCGGCGGGTTGTCGATGATGAAACGGTCGTAAATCATGCAGCCCCACTCATACCAATGGGAGAAATGCGCGATGAAGCGGGCCTGCGGGAAGTTCGATTCCACCGCTTCCTTCATCGCCCAGTAGATCTTCTCGATTTTGTCGTAGGGCGCAATGGTGTCCATGGTTCCGAACATTTGAGGCAGATCCATCATGTGACCCGGATAGAAGAAGGTGATCTTTTCTTTCCACCACTTCTCTCCGTATTCGCTTCCCATATCCTCCGCCCCATATTTGGCAAAGGTATCCAAGAGGATTTTCTCCTCCAGCGCCACCATCTCGGACACGCCCTCGATCGCCACGTTCATAAAGGCGCCGTCCCGTTCCACGCCCACGATCTTTTTGATCAGGGTGGCGGTCTCGGCCGGATCGTACAGGCGCATGACCGAGGGCTTGAATTTCTGCAGCAGTTCCCTGGCGGCCTTGAACGCCCCCGTCATGTCCTTGAATAGGAAGCCCCGGAACCGCCGTTCCTCCGGCTGTTCATAGATGCGGATCTGGGCCTTGGTCATCACCCCGAGCGTCCCTTCCGATCCGATGAAAATCTGATTGAGATCGGGGCCTGCGGCGTGCTTGGGTGCCGGCGATGTCTCGATGATGTCGCCGTTGGGGAGCACTACCTCCATCTGCAGCACCATATCGTCGATTTTCCCGTATTTCGTCGACACCACTCCGATGCCGCGATGGGCCAGAAACCCTCCCACCGTCGAACAGGTCAGAGAGCTGGGATAGTGCATGGTGGCATATCCCGCCTGGTTCGCTTCCCATTCGATATGCTTATAAATGGCGCCTGTCCCGCATTCGATGTACAAGGACTCGGTGTTTACGTCGTAAATGCGGTCCATCCGTTTGGTATCGAGCAGGATGCCGCCCGCCACCGGCAGGGCCCCGCCCTGGGTGCCGCCGCCTCCTCCCCAGGTCGTCACCGGGATCTTGTAGTAATTGGCGATTTTCAGCACCGCGGACGTCTCTTTCGCGTCTTTCGGAGAGACGATCACATCCGCCTCCGGCATCCGCAGCCCCCGGTCCGCCCACATTCTGGACAGCCAGAAATAGTCCACACCGTGGGCGATCTTGTCAATCTCCCGCATGGAGCAATTCTCCCGCCCCACCGCGTCCTCCAGTTCGGTCAGGATCATATCCTGCAGAAACTCGTTCATACCTTTCCTCCTATTTTACGTTATCCGCGGCCAGCGCCGGGACGTATTTGCAGAATTCCTCCAGTTCGGCGGTGTAATCCCCCTCGATCTCCGCCATATGATGGATGTACGGCCCTTCCACCAGCTTTTTCTCCCATCCGCTCAGGTTGTCGAACTTGGCCCACAGGTAGGTCCCGAAGGTATAAGGCCCCGACCCCGACGTGCAGGTTCCGGACAGAAGGCTGTACGCGCCGTCATCCTGATCCAGGCGGGCCACCGTATAGCTCCCGTCTTTCACCCGGAACCACTGCCGCATGTTCACCATTTTGGCCGCGCTGTCCTCCGCCTTCAGTGAATAGGCAAACGGGCCGCAATGCCACAGCAGTTCGGTGTTTCGGTCTTCCGGGTGCCGGACGGTGAATTCCCCGAAGAACGGAACCTTGCGTCCCAGCGACGCACAGGACAAAAGCGCCATCGTAATCGTCCCCAGCATATCCGACTCACAGCCGATGATGTAGCCTTTATCCGCCAGCACGCTGTACGCCGTGCAGGGCATGGCTCCCACCGCCAGCTGCATGGCCGTCCAGCATTCCGCCGATACCGCGTCCACCTTATATTCCGCGATGATCTCCTCGTACAGCAGCACGAAGGCATACACCTTTTTCAGCAGCGGGGCAGACAGATCGTCAATCTCGTAGCGGCTTTCGAGCAGCCGGGCCCCTTCTTCCAGTTCGGCGTCCCGTTCCCGGAGAATCCGGTTGTATTTGTCCATTACCACCGCCAGATTCACTGGCACCGTCTGGATGCCAAACCGCTGCAGCAGCTCTCCTTCGTTGAAGATCACCGAACAGAAGGGTTTGGGCCGCAGCCCGACCTGCGCCACCCGCATGCCCCGGAAATTCTTGACCATACAGCATACCGACGCAAATTTCTGCAGGCCCCGGGCAAAGATGTCATCCTCCACACGGCAGCTTTCTATGTACGAAAAGGGGATCCCGCACCGCTGCAGCTGCCGGGACAGGCCGAACAGCCCGCACTGACTGTCGGTATACCGGGTTCCATCCGCCTCGAACACATCGTCCAGCGGCGCAAAAATCAGAACCGGCTTTCCGAGCTCCCGCGCCAGCAGCGCTCCGGCTTCCTCGTTGCCGAAATTGCTGTTTAAGATCAGCACGCCGTCCACGCCCTCGGCGCGGAACCGTTCCGCAGCCGCATGGGCATCCTCCTCCGTCACCAGCACGTCGGTCGGCGTGATCCCTCTGGTATTCGCAAACGACACCCGATCGTCGGCAAAGCTGTCTTCGATATACGCCATCAGCCGACGGCCCCGTTCCTCCGCTTTCTCCCAGTTGAAGATCCCCGGCCGGGGGGTTACATCCCGCCGTATCGGTGCCAGCCCAATTTTTACAGGATATTCAAGCACCATCGTCACTCCTCTCGTTGTCTTTATTATCCTTCATGGCGACCCATGTTCAAATGGCATATCCTGTCAATCGAATGGACAAAACTGCTATTTTAACTCAAAAGAGCGCTTGACTATCCAAACGCTGTATAGTATATTAAAGGCAAGGCTATAGATCATAATCAGACGATAGGCGGTGCTGCTGCGTGCAAATCACGAATGGAGGAAATCCGTATAATTCCGATCGGGTATCCCAAGCCTACATCGATATCAACAGCTGCGGTTATCACCATATCACGGACACGGATTACACCACTCTCCGGCCGACCGGACGCTCCGATTTTCAGCTGATTTACCTTTGGCGGGGCGGTGCACATTTTGAACTGGAGAACGGCCCCGTCTGGGTGGAACAGGGGCAGTTGGTGCTGTTCAAACCGGGAGAACCGCAGAATTACACATATTACGCCAAAGACAAACCCCAATCCTATTGGATCCACTTCACCGGCGTGGGATGCGAGGAGCTGCTCCGAACCTGCGGCGTCTGGCAGGAACCGGTGTATACCGTAGGGGCATGCGTGGAATTCACCGAGCTGATCACCAAGATCATCCAGGAAATCCAACTCAAACCGCCGCAGTACAATCTGCTCTGCCGGGGGTATTTCTTTCAGTTGATTTCCATCATCGGCCGCCGTCTGGAACAGCAGCGGAGCAGTCAGGAAAACCGAAAATATGAAAAGCTGATCGCCGTCATTGAAGCGATACACAACGACTATCAGGACGATCGGGACACGGACGATTATGCCGCCATGTGTCATCTGAGCAGTTCCCGGTTCCTGCACCTGTTTAAGCAGTATACCGGCATGTCACCCCATCATTACAAAATCAGTATCCGGATGGAAAAAGCCAAAGACATGCTCTCTTCCACCACACTGAGCATAGCGGAAATCAGCTGGATTGTCGGGTTTACCGATCCTCTGTATTTCAGCCGTATTTTCAAGCAGATCACCGGTCTGTCCCCCAGTATGTACCGCGAGCAGTTCTTTTCCATGTAAACACGCCGCCGTCCGACCGGCAGAAGCGGGAGGGACGGCGGCGTTTTATCTGGAACTTTCGCTGCCGGACGGGTCGCTTATCCCGTCGTGACGCTGTCGAAATCCGAGGCCAAAGACTGCAGATCCCGGCAGGACGAAGACAGGGTCAGCTTGGCTCCCGGCACACCTGTAAGGGAGGTAAGGCCGCTGAAATCTCCTCCGGATATGGCCAGTTCCGCCGTTCCCCGGAACGCGGGGCCGTCGGCCGGCTGTACCCGCAGGGAAGCGGAACGGAAGGTCCCTCCCCGGATCTGAAAAGAGAGGCGTCCGGTCACGGACGGCACCTTGCTGGCGGAAGCATGATTACCTAGCCAGGATACCAGTTGGATCGCAGGGGTGATGGTTCCGTCGTTGATCACGAGAGACCCCTTTCCCGCGCAGGGACCAAAACCCAGCGACGCACTTCCCGCGCCCATGAAAAGACCGCCGTCCACCGTGATCATCAGGTGGCCGTTTGAGCCGATCCCGCCGTAGGCATACAGAGAGGTGCTGACCCGGCCGGCATCCGTGTCCGGAAGCACCGCCGCACGGCGGAGATTGCCGCCGTACAGGAAATCGAAGGTCCCGCTTTTCACCGTTACACGGCATTCCCCGCCGAGGGTCAGATCGGCTTCCGTCTGCAGGAGGCTGGATACATCATACCCGCAGACGAGGCCCATATACCGGGCGGCGCTGCCCGTCCGGCTGCAGGATACGCCGTCTCCGATGGTGACGTTGTGATAATTCATCACCATACGCACATCGCCGTGTCCGCACTCCAGCTTCAGGTTTTCAAAGACATAGTCTCCGGACAGGAACAGGCCCTGATTGAGTTTTTCCGTCCCTGTAAAGGAGAGTTTCGCGCCGCTGGTCCGGTAATCGGTGCCGCCATACTCGCTCGTGATGGTGATGCCGTACGCGTTATCCGGCAGATACGCCGTCCGCTTGACCGCAGTAGCACCGCAGATGACGATGGTCCCGCCGCCCCGGCAGAGCCGGACGGCCTCGGCCAGATTCGGAATGGCCTTCTGCGGGGAGGAGCCATCGTTGTTCGACGAACCCGCGTCCTTGACGTACACCACTTTGTCCGGCGTGGGGATGACGGTTTCCGGCTGCACGCTCGTCGGTCCGCCGGTCAGGGCGGAGGCGATGGTTTCGGCCAGATACACATACCCGGTATCCGTGGGATGAAGCCGGTCCCCGGCATTGTAAAAGGCCGAGGTGAAGTACTCTTTGGTCAGTTCATAGATATCGATGACCGGCACATTTTTCAGGGCCGCCACCTCTTTTTGAGCGGGAACGATCACGTTCTCCAACGTCCAGCGGCGCTGGGTATAATCGTTCCGGTACAGCGACGTTACGGCGTAGATCCGGGGATTAGATGGCAGATTCTGGTAGATGGTCAGCAGATTTTCGTAAGCGTTTTTCCATGCCGTCACCTTACTCGGAGCCGTCATGTTGATGCAGTCGTTACTTCCCAGAAAGATCAGCACGACGTCGGGTTCGAATTTCAGGCTGTCGGTGTATTCGGAAAACTTGAGATAGGAGGTGACGGTGGTGCCGCCGTGGCCGAAATTCCCCACCACGTAGCCGTCTCCCAGAATTTCCTGCAGCCGGGCGGGATAGCTGGTTTTCGCTTTGTTAGATGCCCCTACCCCTTCGGTGATGCTGTCCCCGACACAGGCGATCCGGATGGGCCGCCCGCCCGGCGTCTGGGTGACGGGCGGAACGGTCACGGATCCCGCGGTGGTTTTTGTTCCCGATCCGCTGGTCGGACCATATGAGCCCGAGGCGGAGCCTTCGGTGGTGGTGAAACCCGGCGAGGTCGAATCCGTCGTGCGGCTGCTCTCGTCCGTTGTATCCGTCGATGCAAAAGAAGCCGGATCTTCCGATGAGATAGCGCTGGCCGGGTCATGTCTATCGGCGCAGCCTGCCAGAATCAAAATCGGCATTGACAGAAGAAGGCTCAGAATTCTGCGCATTTTTCTCATTGCATGCAAGCCTATCATCGTCCACTCCCTTCTTTCAAGCGAATAGCCCGGATGGTCATCTCCAATCTTTTCCGTATCAGGGGAACGCTCTGCTTTCGCGGGCCGTTCGTCCGGCTCAGGCCCGTTTGAGAACGATCACGTTCCAGGAGTGCTTTTCGAGACAGGCCGTCAAACGTCCGTCCTCGAAAACGGTGCCGGCGGCGGCATGGGGCTTTACCTCATCCGGATGGTCTTCCGTATTGACCGCCTTGATGTTTTCGTGATTGAGCACCTTATGTTCCACCAGCCGGTAATTCCGGTACTGGCGCAGATCGCAGCCGATTTCAAGTCCTTCTTCCAAATCCCGGTTGACCGCAAAAATGGTCAGGAGCCCTTCCTCCTCATTGTCCACCACCGCACAGTCCAAAACCGGAACATCATCAAAATGCCGGGACGTATAGCGGGGAGCGTCCACCGCCGTGCGGAGCACGGTCCCCCGTCCGTAACGGCTTGCATCGGCAAACGGATAGAATATGGTCTGTTTCCATGCCGCCTTGTCGGAGGTCATGATGGGGGCGATGACGTTGACCAGCTGAGCGATACAGGCGATTTTCACCCGGTCGGCATGCTTGATCAGGGACAGCAGGAGACTGCCCACCAGGAGAGCGTCTTCCAGGCTGTACACGTCTTCGATCTGGTGAGGCGCTTTCGTCCACTGCTCATCCGGAACCTTGCCGTGGGGACGGTAAACCACGTTCCATTCGTCCACCGACAGATGAATCCGCTTCTTGAGCTTTTTCTTCGCCCGGACGTAATCGCACACCGCCACAATGGATTCGATCTGATTGTCCAGAGCCAGGGAATTTGCCAGGAAATCCGCCGTATCCTCCAGGGACTTGTTACGATTGTCGTAATAGGTATGAACCGAGATGTAGTCCACAAGGGAATAACAGTGGTCCAAAACCGTGGCATCCCACTGGGCAAAGGTGGGAAGTTTTTCTCCAGCGCTGCCGCAGGCCACCAGTTCGATGGAGGGATCAACCGAACGCATCACTTTAGCCGTTTGGGCCGCCAGGCTGCCGTATTCGTCAGCCGTTTTGTGGCCGATCTGCCAGGGGCCGTCCATCTCATTGCCCAGACACCAGAGTTTTATATCATGCGGCTGATCATAGCCGTGTTGTTTTCGAAGATCACTGTAATAGGTTCCGCCCGGATGGTTGCAGTATTCAATCAGATTGCGGGCAGCGTCCACTCCCCGGGTGCCTAGGTTGACAGCCATCATCGGGGCCGTATTCGCCTGGGCCGCCCAGTCCATGAATTCGCCCAGGCCGAACTGGTTATCCTCCAGATTGCCCCAGGCCACTTCCAGACGGGTGGGCCGTTCCTGTTTCGGGCCGACGCTGTCTTCCCAATTGAAAGCGGAGACAAAATTTCCGCCCGGATACCGGATCACCGGCACGTTCAGCTCCCGGACAAGGGCCATAACGTCCCGGCGGAATCCCTGCGCATCCGCAAAGGGACTCTCCGGCTGATAGATGCCTTCGTATACGCATCTTCCCATATGCTCGAGAAAAGAGCCGTAGATCCGCTTGTCAATATCCGACAGACGGAACTGTTTATCCGTCGTAATGGTCGCTTTTTTCATGTTGCTTGGCCATTCCTTTCGATGAAGGCGCGGGGCCTTCCGTTACTTACCCCGCCGTTCCGAGTCCTCCGGTCCCGACGGTGTGGAACAAGAATCATGATGAAGGAATCCCGGTGCCGGGGTCCCCGAGGACCCCGGCAACCGGAAACAAAGGAAAAATGTGCGGATTATTCGCTTCTCTTGCGGCGAATCACCAGCAGAGCCGCCGCAGACAGCACGGCCAGACCCGCTACCGCGACGGGCAGACTGTGGCCGGTGCTGGGGTTGTTGGCATTACCGCCGCTCTCGGTAGATTCACCGGGCGCCTTCACGGTAAAGTCATAAGCAATCGAATGGATCGGCTGTGTCGCGTTGACTTCTCCCATATACAGACCGATGGCGCCGGCTTCGTAATATTTGGCAAGCAGGGTGGTTTCCTTGCTGGTCTTCATATTCAGCCAGCACTCCAGCGTGTTGCTGACCTTGCTCGGCTGATCTTTCAGGCAGAAGCTGGCAGTGGCCTTTTTACCTTCTACTTTCAGGGTCAGGATGACTTCCTGGCCGACAAAGCCTTCCGGCATGTCGGCAATGATGGAATCTTTCCCCTCGTTGACCTTCCGGCCGACTTCGCCCATGTAGGCGATTTTGCCGTTGAGCTCACCGTACTTGTAGATGATGATATCAAAGCGATTCTTGCCCGCGATGCGCTGCACCACGCACATATAGCCTTCCAGGCCGTCCTTGCCGTTATCGGCGTATACCACGCGGAAAGGAATGCCGGTTTTCAGGTTGCCGTTCTCGTCCACCTTGGTGGTAACGGTGGCGGTGAAGTCACTGTACCAGGAATTGGTGAGCAGAATTTTCTTGTTGCCCGTCGTGTTGGCCGTAAACTTGCCGTCGGTCAGCTTGATGTGCTCGTCACTCATGCTGAAGGACTTGTAGCTGGTTATGTCGTTGATCGGGCCGACTTTGGCGCCCGCAGCGGGTTTTTCAAAGGTGGTGGCATTCAGATCGTCGTCTGTACCGGTGCTGACATCGCTGCCGGTGCTGGCATCACTTCCCGTGCTGGCATCGCTTCCGGTACTGACGTCGCTGCCCGTGCTGACGTCGCTGCCGGTACTGCTGCTCTTTTCATATTTGATGGAAATGTCTTTAATTTTGTTGTACGGCCGGCGACCACCGTCATTGGTCAGATAGAAGCCAACGGCACCAGTCGTATAGTTGTAATCAACCCCCAGGGTTTCCTCTTTTTCAGCCTTGGCTGTCAGATCTGCTTCAACCGCATAGAGTTGTGTTCCGTTTTCCATCTTAACAGAAGCTTTGAAAGTGTTTCCGCTTACCTGCGCATTGAAAATCAAAACAGTATTTGCCGCTATCTCGCCGTCGAGCGGATCGACTTCAGGTGCCTCATTGGTCTGGGGAACCTTGCCCAGATACTTATCAAGGGTCCCGTCCGCAGATTTCCCGTACTTATGCAGGGTCAGAGTGACGGGACTGTTGACGTCATCCACTACCTTCCGTTCCAGTGTGCAAAGAAAACCGCTATGCGCGTCCTGACCGCTGCCAAACTTAGAACCGCGGAAAATCAGTCCGTTCTTTGTCCGGCCGTTTTCATCCAGAACAGTGGTATAGGAAGCGGTGAAGTCCGCCACCTCCAGGTCCTTCAAAACCGCTTTTTTGGCTCCTGCCGTAGCCGGCGATACAAGGGGCCATCCCTCTTCCGATGTCACGGTCGTTTCAGTGTTGGAACTATACAGCGTATAATTGGCTATGTCATTCGTGCCTTCCACGGTGATTGTTTCCGCCGAAGCGAACAGCGCGGTGGACATAGGAATGACGGCCAGCGCCACGGTCAGAGCCAGTGTACATGCCAGTGTTTTCTTCATGGTTGCTTTCCTCCTGTTTCTTTAATGGGATACCTTGATTTATCTGGACGGAGGTTTCCCTCCGCAACACAGATCCGTTTATTCTCCCAGAGAAGACAGAACATCAGGATTCAGGGCCGTCACCGGCCAGCCGTCTTCGGTCCACTCGATGGTACTGATGCACATCATACTGCTGCTTCCGCCCCAGAAATACTCACAAACCAGGTAATCCTGTCCGTCCGTATCCCGGAACACGGAGTCGTGTCCGACCTTGACGATGCCGTCCTTGTAATCGGTGACGGCGGTATGACCGCCTTCCAGCATGGGACGTCCGTTCCGGTCCACATAGGGGCCGGTCAGGCTGGTGGAACGGCCTACACCGCAGTAATACTTGGTATCAAAATTGCCGTAGGCCGCAAAAAGATAATAATAATCTCCCCGCTTGATGACATACGGCGCCTCGATGCCGCCGGGCCGCTCGGTACGGTTGGCCAGGGTATAGGTGGTGGTGTCGGAGGTATCCAGCATCCCGGTAACGGCGCTGATCTTCCGCATTTTGATCCCGCCCCAGTAGGAACCGAAGATCAGCCAAGGCTGGCCGTCATCGTCGACAAAAATGTTGGGGTCGATACAGTTGTAATCGTCCACATTCTTGTTTGAACGGATGACCATCCCTTTGTCCACCCAGGCGTAATTGGCCGCCGTGGGATCCAGGGTCTCGTTGACCGCCACTCCGATGGCGGAGTCCTGGGAGCCGCTGGTAGAGACACTGTAGTAACAGTAATACAAATTCCCGATTTTATAGACCCCCGGGGCCCAAATTGTGCCGCCGGGAACTTCGGTGCCGATCCAGGAAGGCAGGGTGGGAAACACCTCTCCCGCCGTCTCCCAGTGATGCAAATCGCTGGACTTTTTGATCCCGATGCCGCCGCCCATGTTGTAGGCATAGTAGGTATTCCCCTCCCGGATGATCTCCGGGCAGGACGCAGCACTCTGCACCCCGGTCAGGGACAGCATAACGGGATAGTCGCCTTCTCCGCCGCTGACCTTTTCAAACAGCCATTGCTGCCCCAGCTGATCGGACACCGTCCCCTGTACGATCTGGACACCGGAACCGGTGGCTCCGTCTTTCAGTTCTGCCGCCTTGCCGGTCACGCTGGACAGAATCCGGTAAAGGCCGCTGCCGGTCCGAGTTTCCTGCAACGCCCAGCTTTGCGCCGCAGCAGACGGATCGGCATCCGCCACACAGATCGCAGTGCCGTCGGCCGCGGCGCCGTCCCGCAACGCCATGTAACGGCCGGTGGAAAGGTTACGGAAGCGGTATCCGCCGTCCGTCTGCCGCTCCGCCTGCCAGAGTTGATTGAGATCGTGACTATACGTTTGAGCCACCACCCAAGCGTTCTCCGTCAGGCCGAATTTGTTGGATGCCATCACGCAGCCGCCGTCGGCAGCAACAATCTTGTACAGCGCATGGTCGGCCACCGCAGTGTCGGCCGGAACCTCTCCCGCGGCGAGAACCGAAAAGTTCCAGACCTCCGAATAAATGGGAGTGCTGCTGTTGACCTGGCCCATATAGAGGCCGACGGCGCCAGCTTCATAATACAACCCGAGATCCGTGGTCTCCTTGGAGGTCTTCATGTTGAGCCAGCAGTGCAGCGTTTCACTGACTTTTTCCGGCTGATCTCTGAGCCGGAAAGCGGCTGAGGCCTGTTTGCCTTCCACCGTCAGTTCCAGCACCAGCTCCTGCCCCGCCAGTCCCGAGACCATATCCCCCACTATCGAGTCTGCGCCTTCCTGGGCCAGCCGTCCCAGCTCACCCAGATAGGAGACCGTGCCGTTGAGCATCCCGTATTTATAGACGATGATATCGACGCGGTTTTTCCCGGCAATCCGCTGCACCACGCACATATACCCTTCCAAACCGTCCACACCGTCGTCCGCATACTGGACGCGGAACGCTATACCGGTTTTCAAATTGCCGTTTTCATCCACCTTCATCGCCAGAGAGGCGGTGAAATCCTCGTACCAGGCATTGCGCAGAATCGCCTTTTTATTGCCCGTCGTATCGGCCGTGAACCGGGTTCCCTCCTGCTGGATGCTGCCGTCTCCGACGGCATACAGGTCGTAGCTGGACAGAAGATCCAAAGCTCCGCGGACGGGAGGCGCATACCGTCTGCCGCCGGAATCGGCAGCGGGCGGATCCGGGTCCGGAACGGTGCCGGACGAATCCGGATCGGAGCTCTCCCCTCCAGTTCCCTCGTACTGAACGGCGATGTCCTTGATCTTGTTGTTGGGACGGTTGCCGCCGTCGTTGGTTAGATAGAATCCGATCGAACCGGTTGTATAGCTGTAATGGACTCCGAGGGTATCCTCACTGGCCCCCTTGGCGGTCAGGTCGGCCGTCAGGGCATAAAGCGGTGTGCCGTCGGCCAGCTTAACCGCCGCCGTCAAGCTGTTGCCGGTTACAGAGGCGGTGAAGATCAGTTCCGTCCCTTCGTAGAGATCTCCATTGAGAGGATCGGCTTCGGGAACCGTGACGGTTACAGGGACTTTCCCCAGATATTTATCAAGGGTCCCGTCCGCCGACTTGCCGTACTTATGCAGAGTCAGGTCAACGGGGCTGTTGACGCCGTCCCGCACCTTTCTCTCTATCAGACAGACAAATCCGCTTTGGGCATCCTGCCCGCTGCCGAAGCCGGACGCGCGGAACAGCAGACCGTTTTTGACCCGCCCGCCGCTGTCCAGCATGGTGGTGTACGATACCGTGAATTCCGACAGCTCCAGGTTGCGGAAGACCGCCTTCTTGGCCCCCGCTGTGGCAGGGGAAACGATAGGCCAGCCTGTCTCGGATACCAGTGCCGTGCTGCTGTTAGAGCTGTACAGATCGTAGTTAGACAGATCGTTCAGTCCTTGGACATGAACGGTCGCCGCTATGGCGGGAAAGACAGCCAAGGTCAGAAGCAGTGCCATTAGAAAAGTTATACCCAGAATACAAGCCAGGGTCCTTTTTCTCCATGCAGTCCTCACGAATCTTCCTCCCTATTCTAGTTACCGCCAACCACATCCGCCGTCTTCGGCCTCCCTCTGCCTCCTCTCTTTATTCTCCCAAAGATTTCAGGACATCCGGATTCAGTGCCGTCACCGGCCAGCCGTCCTTTGTCCACTCGATGCTGCTGATGAGCATCATACTGCCGCTGTTCTCCCAAAAATACTCGCTGACCAGATAATCCTGATCCGTATCCCGGAAAATAGAGGCGTGCCCGACCTTGATGATGCCGTCCTTGTAATCGGTCACGGCGGTGTGCCCGCCTTCCATCATCGGCTTGCCGTCCCGGTCCACATAAGGGCCGGTCAGGCTCTTGGAACGGCCGACGCCGCAGTAGTACTTGGTCGCAAAGTTGCCGATGGCAACAAACAAATAATAATACTCGCCCCGCTTGATGACATACGGCGCCTCGATGCCGCCGGGCCGCTCGGTGCGGTTGGCCAGGGTATAGGTGGTGGTATCGCTTTCATCCAGCATCCCGTTCGACGGATTGATCTTCCGCATTTTGATGCCGCCCCAGTAGGAACCGAAGATCAGCCATGGCTGGCCATCGTCATCGATGAAGATGTTGGGGTCGATGCAGTTGTAATCGTCTACGCCTTTGTAGGAGCGGATGACCAGGCCCTTATCCACCCACGAATAGTCCTTGGTTCCCTTTTCGAGCGTCTTGTTCACCGCCACACCAATGGCGGAATTTTGGGATCCGCTGGTTGAGCAGCAGTAATAGCAGTAGTACAAATCTCCGATCTTATAGACCCCTGGGGCCCAGATGCTGCCTCCCGGCACTTCCTGCTCCATCCAATCGTACGGATATCTGTTCGGGAACACCGATCCGATGCTCTCCCAGAACTGCAGATCCTTGGAACGTTTGATTCCAATGCCGTTGCCCATGTTATAGGCGTAATAGGTGTCACCCTGGCGGATAATCTCGGGGCAGGAGGATCCGGTCAGGGCTCCGGACACCACCATCATATAGGGGTATTGTCCGCCCCCATCGCTTACCTTTTCAAAGGTCCAGATCTGTTCTTTGCCGGATGTCTTGTCGTTCTGGACAATTTGGGTCCCAGCGGTTTTGGCCCCATCCTTCGTTTCCACCGGTTTGCCTGTGGCCGCAGACAGAAGACGGTACCGACCCTTTTCGGATTCTTCCAGCGTCCACATCTGGCCCTTATTCCCTTGTTTGAATTCCGAAACACAGATGGCGGTGCCGTTGGCCTCGGCATTCTTTTTCAGGGTCATGTACTGCCGGGAGGACATGTTTTCAAAGACATAGCTGCCGTCCTCTTGCTGAATCGCCCGCCATATCTGGTTTAGGTCGTTGCAGTATCCCTGGGATACGACAAAAGCATTTGCCGACAAGCCGAATTTGTTGGACGCCATGACATACCCGTCGTTGGCATTGACGATTTTGTATAAAGCGTTGTGTTTCAAAACGCCCTCCTTTTGGATGGGAGGATCGGTTGGATCGGTCCCCCCCGGGATAGACCCGTCGGATGGATCGGTGGGTTCCGTCGTGTCCGTGCTTTGAGGATCGGATCCGACCAAATCGGAACTCGTCTCGGAGGCCGAGGTCTCCGAAGCATCGGAGACCTCCCCTCCTTTCTCACCGCAGCCGGTTAGCAGTGCCAGGCACATACACACCGGCAGCACTCGGCGGAAGAACACGCCCGTAAATTTCATCCGCACACCGTACCTCCTTTATCCCGCTTTGCGCGCATTGATCAAGGTCATTTCCGCGTCATAGAATTCCTTGAGCTTGCTGGACATCTGGTCGGCCAGGTCTTCGATTTTCACCGAGTTGTTTTTCAGATTGGTCCAGATCTCTTCCGAGAAGGTCCAGCTCCAGAACTCATTCCAGCCCGGGATCCATTTCTTCAGATCAGGCGTCGCCTTAGAGAGGGCCTTGTACACCGCCGCGAAATCCTCACCAGGGGTCAGCTCCAGCACCCGGCTCCAAATAGCCGAATCGTTGGCTACGGGCAGGCTGGCGGGGTATTTATTCTTGCTCTTATACCAATCACAGCGGGCCTGCCAGCCCTCGGCGCCGAACGTCATGAACTTGAGCAGCTGATACGCCTCTTCCGGATGTGCACTGGTTTCCGAGACACAGCCCAGG